>CALBSU010000632.1 GCA_937967285.1 uncultured Acidobacteriota bacterium | reverse complement strand
CGAGTCGAGCTTGACGTCCAGACTCCGCCAGGCCGAATACGAGTAGTAATCGACCTCGACTCGCGGCGCGACGTAGTCGATGACGCACCGGTTGGCGAGCGGATCCCCGCGCACAGGATCAGTGACCGGCGTTCCGCACGGCTGACCGGAGCTGAAACTCGTCAGAGTGTTGAACTCGAGCCCGGAATAGATCCGCGCCGCACTCGACGTATTCGCCTCGCGCGCCAGTGCGATGCCTTCGGCCCTCGAACGAATCCATTCGACATAGGCATCCCAGATCGAACGCTTGTTGGCATAGTATAAGATCGCGTTATCCCCCTCCCAGTTGAGAAGGATGAACGTCTTGCCCGCGAATGCGGGCTCATTCAGCAGGTATTCTCCAAGCCGCCGGAATTCGTCGCGTTCTGCCGCATATTCCACGGCGCTGAAACCGTCGCTCCAGTTGTCGGACATATCGCCGAGGGTGTAGGCCGTCAATAGAATTGTATCGAAACGCGAATCCTTGAGCAGTTTGTCGAATGCCGGGCTGCGCGCGATCTCGACCAGATCGGTTACTCCCTCGGGCAGAACATGGTAGATGTCTGTGACCGGCAAGGCGATGCGGATCGTTCGTGTTCCGGTCTCGGCCACTTTTCCGGCTCCCCAGTTGAGCCTGTCGGTCGATCCGTCGTTCGGAAAATTTGTCGAATTGACGTTCCAGTTGTAGACGCCGAAACGGGAGGCGACATTGGACGGCGGCAGCGGCACTGTTGACCCGCCTGGCGAAGCAGTACGGGAGGACTCGCCTGCCATCGAGATCACAACGATTAACGAGACGAGTTTTATTAAAGCTGACATTATTCTGGCCGACTGTTTGTCATTTGATTGTGACGGATACTGAATTGGCCGATTTCCCGGCGACCGTCAATTCGACGACAGCTTCACCGATGCCCGACAGGTTGCGCGGAAGGCGGAGGTTGACCTGATCGAGCCCTATGAAGCCGCCCTGGTCTCCGGCATACAGGACCTCGGTATCCAGCCCGGCTATGCGCGCCTGCACAGTTTGTAAAGAGGGGCGGCCTCGAATGCCCGTTCCGAAGAGAATCAGAATCAACTGATCGGTAGGAGGCCCCATATCGATCGGTAGCGGGACGAATCTGTTGAGGGACGAATCGTAGGCCGAGACCGGCTCATAGACCTGACTGCCGTCCAGTCGCACACGTAAAACGAGCGCCGCGGCCACGCCCAGACCGTTCGCGTTGGCTGCAAATATCGCCGGCGCGACGTAATCGATCCGGGAAGTCCCCGCGGCGATCTCCCCTCTCTCATTGGTGATAATGATCGTTGCGTTGCCAGGATATGTTTCATACGGGACAAAAAAGTTGATCTGATTCGGCGAGACGAAAAACAAGGGAGCCTGTCGCTCCGCCTGTAAGTAATCCCTGATGACCACGGTCGAACCGCCTAGAGAAACCGGGAGGGGAAGTGATGATGCAACTTCGATGGAACTTGACAGATCAGGGCCGAATCCAGCCACGATCGAACCCGGTGCCAGCGTCTCGCCAAGAAAACTGGCAGCAGAGACGGTGGCGACCAGTGGAAAGTTGGTTATCTTCATCTCCACGATCCGATGATTCAGCAGATCGGCCAGAAAAATCCTGCCGGATTCGCTGATCGCCATGCTTCTAAGTCCTCTAATTGGATTTATTTGATCGTTCAATGGCAGGGAATCGCCGTCCGTGGGTTGAATCGAGTAGAGCCTGCCATCCGGCAGAACCTTCCTGATCGAGCTGCCGCGTTCCTCGATGATATAGAAATTCCCCTCCGGATCGAATGAGATCGATACGGGTCGGTTGAGCCTGAATCTGGTGGCCGGATCGCCGTCAACTCCCGAACCTGATGCTGAGCCGGCAAAGTTTGTAATCGTTCCGTCCGGAGTCGCCCGCCTGATGAATCCGGTCTCGCTGTCGGCGATGTAGAGATTGCCCGATCCGTCGAAAGTCAGGCCTTCTGGAGTGTTCAGCCTGATTTCGCCCGGTGTCTGATCGAAAGTCGAGCCCGGTATGCCGTTTCCTGCGACCGTCGTAACGACGCCGGATTGAGCATCGATCTTCCTGACACGATGGGTGCCGGAATCGGAGAAATAGATATTGCCGGCTGAATCGATGGCCAGGCCTGTCGGAGCGTTGAGGTTCGATTCCAGTGCCTGAGCGCCGTCGACTCCGAATCCCGAAAACCCAGTCCCCGCAATGATCTCGAGTATGCCGCCGGCGGTGATTCGGTATATTCGATGGTTCCCGGCATCCGTGAAATAGACGCTGCCGCCTGCGTCGATGCACAGACCTCTCGGATCGTTCAATTCAGCTTCGACGGCCGGTCCGCCTGCGCCATTAGTTCCGATCTCTCCGTTACCGGCGATTGTCCGGACGATGCCGGCGGGAGTAATTTTGCGGATTCGATGGTTGCCCGAGTCTGAAACATAGAGGTTCCCGTTTCGATCGGTTGCGACGATCGAGGGCAGCATGAATTTGGACGCCGGGCGGTCGCCGTCCATGAATCCAGCCTGCTTTCTGATGCCCGCAAAGTTTACGAGCGAATATGGTGAAACATAATTGATGACTATCCCTGCGGTGGCGGAATTGCCGTGGACATCCCAGGCCGTAATGGTGATCGCGTTTAGCCCCGGTTTGAGGCTGGGAACCAGCGCCGTCCATTGAGGAGCAAAGCCGCCGGCGGTCCCGCTGCCGCCACGATCGTTTGCCCAGGTCACATGGGTGATGAAGTGGTTGTCCGTGGCGATCACATTGATACCGATACTGGAATTCTGCGTGGAATAGCTTGCGCCGGAAGTGACCGGGTTGATTATAGTGATTGTCGGCACCGTCGAGTCTGAATCTGGCACCACCATAAGCCTGCTGATCTGATTGGTATTTATCTGCGCCGCGAAAAGATCCCCGGAAGCAGTCTTTGCCAGACCGTATGGGGAGATCAGCCTGGCAACCGTTCTGATGATCCCGTCCGGAGTTATCCGCCGAATTCGATTGTTTCCGTAGTCTGCGATCAGGATCGATCCGTCATCCTCGATTAGCAGGCTGGCAGGAGACGAGAGGCGTGCCGAGAAGGCTGGCCCTCCGTCGCCTCCGATCCCGCTGCCAGAACCACCTGCAATCGTTGTGATGATCCCGTCCGTTCCCACCCGTCTGATCCGGCTGATGGCCAACTGCGCGATCAGCATATTCCCCTGGGCGTCGAAGACCATGTCAGCGGGATAAAGCACCCCAGCATCTGTCGCCGGGCCGCCGTCTCCGCCGACCGAGGAGCCTCCGTTCCCGGCTATCGTCGAGATCGTCCCGTCCAAGGCGATTTTCCTGATGCGGTTATTGCTGAAATCGGCGATAAATAGGTTGCCGGTCGTGTCGAAAGCCAGGCCGATCGGGAAAGACAGCTCCGCATCTATTGCCGGTCCGCCGTCGCCGCTGAAACCGCCGGGGCCTTTACCGGCGATGGTTCTGATGATGCCATTCGTATCGATCTGCCTTATCCGGTTATTGGCTGAGTCGGCGATGAGGAGATTGCCCCGGCCATCGAAGACGATATCCGACGGATCGTTCAGCCGGGCGGCGATTGCCGGCCCCCCGTCGCCGCTGAAACCCGGCTGCGATCCTCCCGCGACGGTAGTTATGATCCCGCCGGGAGTGATCTTCCGGATTCTGTGCTGGTGCGCGACATAGAGGTTGCCGGCAGCATCGAAAGCCAGTCGTTTGGGAGTTGTAATTTGAGTAAGGAGAGCCTGACCGCCATCCGACTGGTAAGGCGGAGCGGTCTTTCCGGCGATCGGCACAGGGTAGTAGGCCGGCCTTCTGATGACCGTCAGTACATCGCTCGAACTGTTGCCCGAGGCGTCGGTCGCCGTGACTGTAATCTTCGTCACGCCATAGCGGATTGTGGTCGGTCCGGAGGACCAGTTGCCGAACGGCCCGATCCCTCCCAATCTCGATTCGCTGTCGATGTTATCGACGGACATACTTAGGGACGCGAGACCGAGGTCATCCGATGATGTCCCTTTTAGGATGATAAAGTCTTCATCGAGTTCGATGACCGGATCCGAAGTCGGGCTGGTGATCTGAATCGACGGAGGCGTCGTATCAATCAGGGTATCTTGTCTGATCGTCAGCGATCGGCCGGCTATCGTGACAGTGCCGGTTCGCCGGGAAGTGGACCTGTTCTCGCTGATGACGATTTCAGCCTTTCCGCTTCCGCTCACGCCGCCGGTTACGGTGATCCAGGGATCGTTGCTGCGAGTCGTCCAGGCGCAGGCCCCCCCCTCGGCGACGATATCGATCATCTCCAGGGCGCCCACGCCTGCCGCATTCAACTCTGGTTTGGATAACCAGAACCTGCAGGCCTGCTCAGATGTCTTGATTCGCCAGGCCCCTCGCCCGTGGGTGAAGACGGTCAGGAACATGCTTCCATTTGAGTAGTGGAATACGAGCGCGACTACCGGTGCGCGTGGCAGTCCCTCAGCGACCGACCAGCTTCCGCCACCGACCTGTGAGACGAACAGACCGGAGTCCGTGCCGGCGAATATTCTTTGAGGATGGTTCGGATCTACAGCGATACAGTTCACCGGGATGTCGGGCAGCCGGTCATTGCCTGTACCGTCGATGCTCTGCCAGGCAGCACCTCCGTTGATGCTCTTCCAGAGATGGCTTCCGCCGAATGTCGAGTAGGTTGCATAGGCGATCTGTTCATCGTTCGGATCGAAGACCAGCCCGGAAATGTAACCGGATCTTGGCGTCGCTGAAAACCACGAAGGTTGATCAGTTGAAATGCCATCGCTTGTCCGGAGGATCGATCCGGAAGTCGTTCCAACAAGAACGCGATTCGAATTGGTCCGAGCCGCCGCAATTGCGGATGGCGCCGCGAATCCTGTCTGAGGGGATACGTTGATCCATGAAGCCGCGGCGTTTTCTGACCTGATGATCCCAAAAAGGCCGGCCCAGATTCTGCGGCTGTCGCTCGGGTCGAGCAGGATCGGCCAATAATGCTGGAATGCGTAACTGACCTTCGGCAATCCGGTCCCGGCGGCAATGAATCGGGCTCCTCCATCCGATGATTTGAACGGATAAGCCGGCACCGGATCATAATCGTTGAACACGGAAGCGTATACGATGCGTGATTCCGCAGGTTCAACCGCGATCGATCCGATAATGCCAGGGAGCAGTCTCTCCCATCCGTCAGGTCCCGCTGCATCCGATCCTTTCAGCAGACCCTCCCCCTGAGTGCCGCCGAAATAGATCGAACCGTCTTCATTCACCGCTCCGGAGTTGAAAAGTGTGACATTGTAATCGTTGTTCAGTGATCGCCAGTGAATAGAACCGTTTGAGGGATCGCAGGGCGCAGTGCTGCCTTGAGCCGTCGTCGCCAGTGAATCGTCGGTCTTCCAGATACCACCGTCATTGGAGACAAGCATTTCCCGCCTGGTCATTCCGTCATAATCGGGCGGAAACGCGATGGCATGCTGATTGGCGGGGACAAATTGGGGCTTGTCCCGGTCGGCGCGTGAATATGAAGCCAGCCCCCAGTTGGCCCCGCCATCATCCGATCGAAAGAGATCGACGCCGCCGGCCCAGATACGATCAGGATTGACCGGATCAACCGCGAACGCCCCGGCGTACCACCCGATGTTGTTTAACCTGCTTATTCCCCTTCCACACTCAGTACTGAAAGCTGTCAAACTGTCAGAGAGAATCGAACCGCCCAGGGTCCCGTTCGGTCTGGAAGGAATGACGGGCACGGTTCGCAACTCCCATGTTTCAACGTCGCCGCTCTTGACCGACCGGAACACTCCCAGCAGATGGCTGTCCGGCTTTTCGCCCCCGCTTCCGCTGTATGCCGAGAGAGCATAAATGATGTTCTGATTCGATGGTGCTATGGCCAGGGTGGTCCTGCCAAGAGGTTCGTCGCGAAAGACGGGTTCCCATTGCGATGCCCCCTCGCCCGCCGTATTTCGAAAGATGCCGCCAGACTGTTTGCCGCACGATGCGAAGATGAAGTCCGTCTGCTTGTCGGTCCGGATTGCCAGATCCTGGCAGCCGCCGTAGTCAGGATAACTGTGAACCTGGGTCCATAAACCGCCGCCGTCGAGACTGCGCCAGACGCCGGTTTGCGTCGCAGCATAGATCCGTCCGCTGTTGTTCGGACTGATCACGATATCGTTGACATAATGGAAATCAGAGGTCAGCGTCGCTTCGAGCAGCGTCCATGAAGCTCCCCCATCGATCGATTTGAATATTCCCGTGCCGCGCCTGGCATCGATATTGATGAAACCTTCGCCGGTTCCAGCGTAGAGGATATCCGGGGCATTTCGATCGATGGCCAGCGAATTGAAGGCGAGACTGGGCAGCTTATCCGTCAGTGGAACCCAATTATTTCCGCCGTCGATCGTCTTCCAGACGCCGCCGCTGGATGCCGCGGCATAGATCGTCATCGGATCGGTCGGATGAAAAATCAGCTCCCGCGTCCTTCCGCCTGAACTGTTCGGTCCCAGTTCGGTCCATTGCTCGGCGATCATCGACTGGCCGCCGGCGGCAACCGCCGCAATCAACTTAACTGATATGAGAGCCAAACCGATCAGCATTGCCGCCGGGATGGAAATCGGGCTGAATGACCTATTCATAATTTGAAAAAACTGGTTTGGCTGTTAGTCCGGAGATCGAAGGCGTTCAGGCAGGAACGGCCTCGATCTGATTTTCGGGGCGGAGGCTGTCGTCGGATGGAAATTATAGTTTTGATGCAGGCATGTCAAGATTAATATCCGGGACAAGCGAGGATGCGACTGGTCGATCGAAGGGACCGGTGACCAATCGCATCCTCGATGAGCTGTTTTGCGAGGGACTATCGAGAGAGCTTCCTTCGAGCCGTGACGTTCTTCTCAAGCCCCGCGCGGTCGAGGAAGAATGTCGATTTCATGCGGCTTCTGCTGAAGAGCTTCTCGGCCTGATCGTCCCAGTGCCCGGACTCTTTGTGATCGCTCTGGCCGAGCGGCAGGATGGCGAACGACTTCGGCGTTTTTGTCAGTATGACGACCTGGGTCGAGGTCTGGCCTCCGCGTCCGACCATCTCGTTGCCGGACTTTCCGTAAGTGATCGCGCGGGGCGTGGCCATGCCGGCATCGGCGACCGTGCCGCCCGCGACCGGATAGGTCTTTCCGCCCTCGCGCCCGACACGGAAGTAGCGTCCGTAGGGAACTTCGAGCGATCCGAAATTCTTATTCAGCCATTCCGCGGCGCCGTCGAGAGCCTTGATCAGCTGATCGTTTCGGAGAGAATCCGGGACCTCGACCGAGCGGCTGAGCGCCGGCGATCCGAGGTTCATCTTGAAGGCATAGAATGCCAGCGCGCCGGTCGAGTCGGCGTCGCTCCGGCGGTTCCATTTCTGTATCAGTTCGGCGACTTTCGCGGCATCGGCCGAACGCGGCCCGTCGGATGAGGCTTCCCATGCGGTCTTCAGCCGCGACTGCCAGTCCGCGGCGCGGAAGATCTCAGGACTGAACGCGAAGTCGATCATCTGATCGACCGTCACCTTCTTCGCCGCGTGAAGCTGTTCGAGCGTCATGGCGCCGCGCTGATGCGGCTCTGCATTCTCGGCATTGTAGATGTATGGGTGCTTCGAATACTTCTCGGCCCGCAGCGGGCTGTCCTTCATCATCGCGTAAGGCGAGATGTTGTTGTTCTGCATGTATCCCTGCGGAGGATTGGCGATCTGGACCAGTTCATCGAAGGCATGCAGCCCCTTCCATTCGCATTTCGACGAATTGCCGGGCATCGGACGGCCCGGATCGCAGCCTTCGGGCCGGATCGGCACGCGGCCGTTGCGGACATAGTAGATGTCTCCGTCCACGGTTCCGACCATCACATTCTGCGACATCAATTGCAGCTGCGAGAGCGCCTTCTTCATCTCTGAAAGATTGCGGGACGTGAACATCTGATAAATCTGGTCCGTCAATCCGACCTCCCGGTAGTAGGGGATAGCCATCGTCCAGGCCTTGCCGTCCTTTCTCGCCACAACCGGTCCGTGTTTCGTGTACTCGAGTTCGACTTCGCCGGTTTTACCGCCGGCGACGCGGATCGTCTCTTTCCTGACGGTCATATCCATCCATTTGCCGTCGTATTTGTACTGGCGCGGATTGGACGGGTTGATCTCCTCCTCGTAAACATCAGATGTATCGGGCCCGCCGGTCGTCATGGCGACCGATGCCCACCGGCTGTGTCCCAGCGACGGGAAGGGAATTCCGAGGATGCTGACTCCTGAGACCGCGAAGTCCCCGGCGTAGATCCTGACCTCGTAAAACCTGAACTCGCCGTACCAGCTGAGGTGCGGATCGATGACGGCCATCGGTGCATTGACGGCTGTCTTGAACGGGGCGAGGAGCATCTGGTTCGATCCGCGATAGGCGACGGGATCGGGCTCGATCCCTCCGCGCTTGAGATCGCCGCTCGCCTCGCCGAGCGGCCAGCCCCAGATGATGTAGCGTCCGAGCGAGATGACCTGCGCCGGATGCAGCTCGGGCGCCCACTTCGGCACCTGCTCGGGGTGCTCCTTCATAAACAACCGGATCCCCTCCTGATATGCCTCTATGCACGCCCGCATCTTCGGAGATACATCCGTGTATCTTTCCCGCGAGATCGCCGCGTGCTGCCACAGCCTCTGAATGTAATCGTGCCGGTACCATTCCGGTCCGAACGCCTCTGACATCGTGCCTTCGGCCTTGCGGTAGTTCTTCAGCAACTCCTCCAGCCTGTCCTCCGCCTGGGCGTATCCGATCGCGAAAGCGGCATCCTCGAGCGTCGAGGCGAAGACGTGAGGCACTCCGAATTCGTCGCGCAGTATCTCTGCCGAGCCGGGTTTTCCGGCTCCGGATGCAGTCTCGCGCCGGGCGCTCGCTGTCGGCGCGGCGATCGCAGCGATCAGACATAAGGTGATAAATGCCGACGGAAATTTTCGTTGCAGTATCATCTTCATGGATGGGCTCCTTGTGTCACTTGTTCATCGATCTGTGTCGAGATTGCTATCAGAAAAGCCAGGAAGAAGAGCGATCCGCCGAGCCAGCCGAGCCAGCCCGGGTGGACGTCGATCAGGTACCCGCCGAGGATCGGTGCGATGATCCTTCCGAAGCTGTCGAGCGAGGTCGTCGCTCCGAGTATCTCGCCGCGCCGATTCGGCGGCGCGATCTGAGTGATCAGGCTGGTCAGCGTCGGACGCGCGATGCTGTTGCCGAACGAAAAGAAGATGGCCACGATCCCGAGCTTGAACCAGCCGTCGACGAACGCCAGGTACGACAGGCCGATGCTGCTGCAGGCCAGCCCGATGATCATCGACTTGCGCTCTCCCAGAGCCTTGACCATCGGCCCGATCGCTCCGCCCTGCCAGAGTATCCCGAGCAGGCCGACGAAGGCCAGAAAATATCCAGCCTGCTCGGCCGTGTACTTCAGTTGCCGGTCGGCGAAGAGCGCGAACATCGAAACATAGAGCGCAAACGGCAGCACGAAGAGGAAAAATACTCCCAGCCACGGCCGCAGCGTCGGCATCCTCAGGAATTCGAGGACCCGCGTGTATGACTTGACCCCGAACTTCCTGGTCAGATCGGGTGTGTGATGTGTCTCCGGAAGCAGAAATGTCGTCGCCAGAATGCTGATAAATGATATCCCCGCCGCGACATAGGCCGGAACGTCGTACCCGAATCTCGAGAGGAATCCGCCGAGCGCCGGTCCCATCAGAAACCCGAGGCCGAATGAGACCCCGATCACCAGACCGTAGGATTTGGCGCGCTCGCGCGGTTCAGTCACATCGCTGATGTATGCCTGCGCGATCGTCAGATTGCCGCCCGAAATGCCGTCGATGGTCCTCGCCAGAAAGAGCCAGATCAGCGGATTCGGCAGATGTATCGCCGAACCGAGTATCAGAAAACCAGTGAAGGTTCCCATCTGGCTGAAGATCAGCACCGGACGCCTTCCGTACCTGTCGCTCAGGCTTCCCAGAAACGGCGCTGCCAGAAACTGGAAGACCGAATAACTCGCCACCAGCAGACCTGTCGTCAGTCCCGATGCGTTGAAACTCGTCGCGTAATAGGGCAACAGAGGCAATATCAGGCTGAAACTCAGGATATCTACGAAAACGACTATGAAGATCGGTATGAGTCTCTTGTTTTTGAACATGATTATTTCGGGCGGATATAACGGATTTCAGCATGAACATCAGGCTCTTAAACCTGAAGGGTAATGCGGAATCAGTCTAGAACAAATGAGGCGGGATTGAAAAGCTTTGGAGTGCTGCGCGCGTGCGCGCAGCTTTACCCCTGG
>CALBSU010000631.1 GCA_937967285.1 uncultured Acidobacteriota bacterium | reverse complement strand
TTCGGAGGATTCACCATACGCGCGCAAGCCGTGGCTGAAGCATTACGATTACTTCGTGCCGGCTGAGACAACGGTGCCGCGCCAGTCTATCTACCAGGCGCTCAATCTGACGGCGACGCAGTTCGGCGACCGGCCGGCGACGGCGTTTCTGGGCGCGAATCTGACTTTCGCGGAGCTGAAGCAGCAGGCTGACAGGCTGGCGACGGCGCTGCATCGGCTGGGCATCGGCAAGGGCGATCGGGTCGGCATCATGTTGCCGAACTGTCCGCAGTATCTGGTCAGCTTCTTCGCCGTCACGCGGCTGGGAGCGATCGTGGCGAACGTCAATCCGATCTACACCGCGCGGGAGGTCGAGCTGGTGGCCTCCGATTCGGGAATGCGGGCGATGATCGTGCTCGACATGCTGGCGCCGGTAGTGCTCGGGGTGCTCAAGCAGACGCGGATCGAGTATGTCATCAGCACGAATCTGCTGGAATATTCGGCCAATCCTCAGGCCGCGCCGGCCCCGCCCGAGGGGACGCTCTCGCTCGGAGGGCTGATTGAAAAGGTCGAGAAGCCGGAACTGCCGCCGATCGACATCGACGCCGAGGAGGATGTCGCCGCACTGGTCTACACCGGCGGGACGACCGGCGTGCCGAAAGGCGCAATGCTGACGCATTACAATCTGTTCGCCGCGACGATTCAGTGCTCGCTCTGGAGCGGCCCCTTCTTCCCGCGCGGCGAAGGCAGCTTTCTGGTAGTCATTCCGTATTTTCACGTTTACGGGCTGGTCGTCGGCTGCATCTTCGGCGTCTGGCAGGGCTCGATGCAGATTCCGATCGCGAAGTTCGACGCCAACCTGCTGGTCGAGGCGATCCGCAACTACAAACCGACCTATTTCCCTGGCGTCCCGACGCTCTTCATCTCGCTGCTCAACAATCCCGAGGCCGTCAATGCCGGGCTCAATCACGTCCACCGGTTCAACAGCGGATCGGCTCCGCTTCCGGTCGAGGTGATCGAACGGTTCGAAGCCATGAGCGGCGCATCGCTGCTCGAGGGCTACGGGATGACCGAAACGGCGGCCATCGCGACATCGACGGCCGCGCTCGCCAAACGGAAACCGGGCAGCATCGGGCTGCCGATGCCGTCGACCGAATGCCGGATCGTCGATCTCGAGGACGGCGATAAAGAGGTTCCCGTCGGAGATGAAGGCGAACTCTGCATCCGCGGGCCTCAGATCATGAAAGGTTACTGGAACAACCCGGAGGAGACCTCCATCGCTCTGCGCAACGGTTGGCTCTACACGGGCGATGTCGCGCGAATGGATGAGGACGGTTATTTCTACATCGTTCAGCGCAAGAAGGACATGATCATCGTCGGCGGATTCAACGTCTATCCGAACGAGATCGAGGATGTCCTCTACACTCACCCCGCCGTCAAGGAGTGCGCGGTGATCGGAGTCCCCGATCAGTACCGCGGCGAGGCGGTCAAGGCTTTTGTTGTTCTCAAGGACGGCGCGCGTGCCTCCGCCGATGAACTGGTCGAGTTCTGCCGCGAAAAGATGGCCAAATACAAGGTTCCGTCATACGTCGAGTTCCGTGACTCCCTGCCCAAGAGCGCCGTCGGCAAGGTGCTGAGAAGGGAATTAAGAGAGTAAAAGTAGAAAGTAAAAAGTAGAAAGCGGCGCCGCAATGCTTTAAGAGGGACAGCGATGCTTCGAAGATGGCATTGGCGGGAGTAAACATCCGCGGGATTCGATCTGCGGAGAGAAGAAAAGGGTGATACTAATCCGGAAAGGAAGTGCAATTATGACAAGCAAGGCTGAGAAAGCTCATCACAAGGAAGAGCATCACGAGGGAGAGGCTCCCAACGCGGCCGAGACGGCCGAATGGGCCAAGGATCTGGTCGACCATCTGGTCGAGGCGCAGAAGAAATGGATCGAGTTGACGTCGCAGCAGAATGCGCTCATGGTCAAGGCGATCGAGGACGGGATGAATCTCTACCGCAACGCTCCGACGCCGGCGATGGGCGAGTGGGCGAAACAGGCGGTCGAGGGGTTCGTCGAGGCGCAGAAGCGCTGGTCCGAGATCAGTTCGCAGCAGAGCCAGAAGATGTATGCCGCGCTGCGCGACGGCGCGCACCTCAATACGACTGAGGTTATGAAGTCGATGTCGGGGTATCTCGGGCAGGGTCTCGAGACGATTATCAAGGCCCAGGAGCAGTGGCTCGATTTCGCCGCGAAACAGAATGCGCGGATCATCACGTCATTCAAGGAAGGGCTCCATCTGGAGGAGTCTTCCGCGGCGGCGGCGCTGGCCGACTTCGCGCAGCAGGCCGTCGGCAATTACTTCGAGGTTCAGAAGCGCTGGCTCGAACTGGCCACGCAGTTGCCGTTTATGCCTCATCACGATGCGAAAACTGAGAAGAAGGCCGACAGGAAGCAGGGTCGCGAACACTCGGAGTAAGCCATGAGCACAGTCACACGCGCCAGGCACAATTATCCCTGGCGGACGAGCATCAACGGACGTGAGGTCACGCTCAGGCTGATGGAACG
The DNA here is from genome assembly GCA_937967285.1 of uncultured Acidobacteriota bacterium. Taxonomy (GTDB): domain Bacteria; phylum Acidobacteriota; class Blastocatellia; order RBC074; family RBC074; genus JADJXM01. The sequence goes on along the minus strand of CALBSU010000631.1, from coordinate 473 downwards.
GGCGGACCTCGAAAAATCCGTCAGGTTCGCCCGCGAACTTCCAGCCGAGGACCTGATGTTCCTGACGGTCGACATCACCGATCCGGTCGAGATGGAACAGTACATCTCAGCGGTCGAAAAGGGGCAGGCGGCGACCGTGCTGGCGGAGGTCGACGGTCGCTTCATCGGCTACGGCTCTCTCGCCTGCAGCCTGCCGCACTGGACGCGCCATCTCGGCGAGGTTCGGCTGCTGGTCGGCCCGGAATGGCGCGGGCACGGGCTCGGTCGCCTGCTGGCCAACGAGGTCATGCACGTCGCGCACGACAAGGGCCTTCGCAAGGTCATCGCGCGGATGGCCGCCGATCAGAAGGGCGCCATCCAGGTATTTGAACATCTCGGCTTTCACGCCGAGGCCCTGCTCGCAGATTTCGTCATCGATCGTGACGGCCGTACCCACGACGTCATCGTCATGACGCATGATGTGACAGGGTTAA
>CALBSU010000630.1 GCA_937967285.1 uncultured Acidobacteriota bacterium | reverse complement strand
CCCGTCGTGGTCGGGATGTTCGACCGGCCTGATTTTTCGGCGATCGAGCACATCTCGCATGCGCGCGAAGCCGATCTGCTGCTGGTTGCGCCGGCGACGGCCAACATACTCGCCAAATTCGCGCATGGGATCGCCGACGATTTTCTGACCACCCTCTACCTTTCCAACACCAATCCGGTCCTGATCGCGCCGGCGATGAACGTCGAGATGTGGAATCATCCGGCGACGCAGGCCAATCTGCAGGCGCTCCGGGCGAGGGGCGATCGTTTCGTCGAACCGGGCGTCGGCTATCAGGCCTGCGGCGAAGTCGGAGTTGGCCGTCTGGCCGAGCCCGATGAGATCGTCGCGCATGCTCTGCGAATTCTGCGTCCCGAGACTGACCTCTCGGGACAGCGCATCCTGATCACGGCCGGGCCGACGGTCGAGGATATCGATCCGGTCCGCTTCATCACCAATCGATCGTCTGGAAAGATGGGCTATGCGCTGGCCGAGGCCGCGCGCGATCGCGGAGCATCGGTCACGCTGATCTCAGGACCGGTGCGCATTGCACCGCCCGCAGGCGTCGAGACCGTCAGCGTCCGCTCGACGCGGCAGATGTATGACGCGGTTATGAGCCGCATCGGAGATTCGACGGTCTTCATCGGATGCGCTGCAGTCGCCGACTTTCGCCCCGTCACGCTTGCAGACCAGAAGATCAAGAAGGAAGGGCGCCGGTCGATCACGCTCGAACTCGAGACCACCGAGGACATCATCGGCGCCGTCGCTCGTGATTCGCATCCCCGACTGGTCGTCGGTTTCGCCGCCGAGTCGCAGTCGCTGATCGACAATGCCGCGACCAAGCTCCGTGAAAAGGGGCTCGACCTGATCGTCGCCAACGATATCACGCGCGCGGATGCCGGCTTCGACGTCGAGACCAATGCGGCGACCATCCTTCGCCGCGACGGATCGCGACTCGAACTGCCGCTTCAGGCGAAACGCGATCTGGCCGACCGTGTGCTGGATGAGATCGTGAACTTGTTGAAGTGAATAAAGGGATGCGCAGTTTCCAGTTTCCAGTTTCCAGTTTCCAGTAAAGGTACCGAGTACTGAAAATTTGTTAAATCCGCTATCATGCGAACAATAATTAAACGGCTCCTACTGGAAACTGGAAACTGGTAACTGGAAACTATTTTCATGGACCCAAAAGACGAACTTGGAGAACTGATCCGGCAGACGGCCGAGCATCTGCGTTACTACGCCGAACTCGGTGTAACGCATCTCGAACCTGTTCCTGTTAGCATCCCTCAGACTGAAATGCCCAAAAAGAAGATAGACACCCCGGACGCACTCTTCGCAGCGCCCGCTCCAATCGAGCAGCAGCACGCAGACGAGACTCTGGAAGTCATCCGTCGCGACCTCGGCGACTGCCGTCGCTGCAAGCTCTGCCCGACGCGCAAGAACATTGTCTTCGGAGAAGGTAATCCGAAGGCCGAGCTGATGTTCGTCGGCGAAGGCCCCGGCGCCGACGAGGACGCGTCCGGAAGGCCGTTCGTCGGTCGCGCCGGCCAGCTCCTGACAAAAATGATCGAGGCCATGGGATACAAGCGAGAGGATGTCTACATCGCCAATACCGTCAAATGCCGTCCGCCCGAGAACCGGACTCCCGAGAAGGACGAACTCGATACCTGCATCCCTTTTCTCTTCCGGCAGATCGCAGTCATCCGGCCGAAGGTCATCGTCGCGCTCGGCAATCCCGCGCAGCAGTCCCTGCTCGACACCAAAACCGGCATCACGCGAATGCGCGGCAGCTTTCACGACTACCCGCGGCTGACGGGCATCAAGGTCATGCCGACGTTTCACCCGGCTTACCTCCTCCGTTCGCCTGATAAGAAGCGCGAAGCATGGGAAGATCTCAAGATGGTCCGCGATTTTCTGGATAAATAGCCGAGCCCGCGGGGCGCGGGCGCACCTGAATTCACCGTGGACATCAGGCAATTCGTACAACTCGCCCAATTTACCACGCTCCGGGTCGGCGGACCGGCGCGCTGGTTCACCGAAATTCATGACGAACAAGAACTGATCGAGGCGCTTGAATTCGCAGCGCGCGAATCGCTTCCCGTCTTCATCCTCGGCGGAGGCAGCAATCTGCTGATTTCGGATGCCGGCTTTCCCGGGCTCGTCATCCGCATCGACATTCGCGGGATCGAATGGGATGAAGCGCGCGGCGCCGTTACGGCCGGCGCGGGAGAACCCTGGGACCTGTTCGTCGAAGCCGCGGTGGAACGCAATCTCGCCGGCATCGAAACCTTGAGCGGAATCCGCGGACTGGTCGGCGGAACGCCCATCCAGAACGTCGGCGCCTACGGGCAGGAGGTTTCCGCCACAATCCGATCCGTCCGCGTATACGACAGGAAGGCCGGACACTTCGTCGAACTATCCAATGCCGATTGCGG
>CALBSU010000629.1 GCA_937967285.1 uncultured Acidobacteriota bacterium | reverse complement strand
CGGCGCACCCTGTAGGCCGTTCCGTCAACCTCCTGGAACCCGTCGTTCATCTGCGGGTATTTGTCGAGCGCCTTGAGTATCGCCCATGCGATGTAGTGCGTGTAGGAGGTCTTGGACCTGCCCTGGGCATCCTGATGGCGGTTGATCCAGCGCCGGTTCTCATCGAGCAGTTTGATCTGGACCTGACGGATCGAGGTCGCCGTCGGAACTGCGAGTGACATCTCCATGTTCTCGACGATCTTGAGCGCCGGGCCGCGGATCTGCATCTTCTCTTCGCTGGCGGATTCGTCCTGAACGGGCGCCGGAGCCGGCGCCGCGGCAGGCGCTCCGTTGACCGCCTTCTCCGGTGCGCTCACACCGAGAATCCTTGAAAAATACTCGCTCCACTCCTCGCCGACCGTTGCCGGGCTCGACTGGTACTGCCTGAGCAGGTCTTCGACGTAGGTCGCATTGGCGCCGAAATCCCTGGATATCTTCTGGGTTATCTCTCTGTCGTCTCGCATGACTGGTGCTGATTCCTTTTTTCTGTGCCTTCTTCGGGCAGGTAAAATCCTTCAGATCAAGTAATACATCGTACAATATATTTCCAAAATTAAAAGCACGGAGCGCTGCATCGAGCGGGGATTCACTTGACGCTCCGGCGCTGAACGGCCCTATCATGTCGAAACAGATTAAAGATAGTATCTTCAAAGTGTTGATAAAGTATCCATTCCGGGTCGAGAGGGACCGGAAAATCTGAGGCGTCGGGACAAGACGGTGGGAATCTACTCGAAATACATCTTTCCGAGACTGCTGGACTGGAGCCTCGGGGCGCCCGAAATGGGCAAATACCGGCGTCGCGCGCTCGAAGGCGCGCGCGGGAGGACGCTCGAGATCGGTTTCGGCACCGGGCTCAACATGCCGTGGTATCCCGAAGGCGTGACGGAGCTGGTCGTCTTCGATTCCGAAAACATGCTCCCGGAACTGGTCGAAGAACGGGTTTCAAGATCAGCGATCCCGGTGACCCGGCTCCGGCTCGACGCTTCCGGACGGCTGCCGTTCGACGACCGCAGCTTCGATTCCGTGGTGACGACATTCACGCTCTGTTCGATCGGGGACCTGGCGGCCGCGCTGTCAGAGGTCCATCGCGTCCTGAAACCTTCGGGCGGCCTGCACTTTCTGGAGCACGGACGGAGCGACGATCGCGGAGTCGCCCGCTGGCAGGATCGCCTCAACCCGCTGCAGAAGATCGTCGGCGTCGGATGCAACATGAACCGGCCGATCGACAGGCTGATCCGCGAAGCGGGATTCGGTTTTACCTCTCTCGAACGATTTCTGATGCCCAAAACGCCCCGGCTGCTGGCTGAGATGTATCAGGGAATCGCACATCCGACAACTGATTGAAAGGGGAAGAAAATGCCGAGAATACTGGCCATTCTGCTGGGCATCGCCTGTGCCGCAGGAGTCGTTCTGTTCCTGTACTTCACGAACAGAATATCCGAGCAGGCGCCTGCCGCTACGGGGATCGACGAGTCGAGGCTGATCGACCTGACCTGGGACTTCGATGAACGGACCGTTTACTGGCCGACCGCCAAACCCTTCCAGTGGGAGAAGGAGTCGTGGGGCCAGTCCGCCGGCGGCTACTGGTACACTGCGGCCAGATATTCGGCCAGCGAGCACGGCGGCACGCATCTCGACAGCCCGATCCACTTCGCCGAGGGCAAGATGCACATGAACGAGATCCCTGTCTCGAAACTCGTCGGCCCGGCAGTAGTCATCGACATCTCCGCCGCATGCGAGAACTCACCCGATTACCTGCTCTCTCGGGATGACATCCTGGCATGGGAGAAGACTCACGGGCGGATCCCCGACAGCTCGATCGTCCTCGTTCATACCGGCTGGGGCAAACGCTGGCCCGACCGGAAGAGATATCTCGGCACCGACGCGCCCGGCGATGTGGCCAATCTCCACTTCCCCGGAATCTCGCGGGAAGCGGCAGAACTTCTGGCCGGCGAACGCTCGATCGACGGGATCGGCATCGACACCGCCAGCATCGATCACGGCCCGTCGAAGGACTTCATCGCTCATCGGATCCTCAACGGCGCGAACATCTTCGGTCTCGAGAACGTCGCCAACCTCGAGAGACTGCCCGCCACCGGATCGACCATCATCGCGCTGCCGATGAAGATCAGGGACGGCACGGGCGGTCCCGTCAGGATAATCGGATTACTACCCTGATCAGTAGAAAGTAAAAAGTAGAAAGTAGAAAGAAAAAGACAGGCGGGCAGCAGCGGGAAGTAGGCGGTAGGCAGTTGTCAGTAGGTAGTTGTCAGCAGGTTGTTATCATTGTGCCTGACATCTGCTGCCATCTCCCTACGGCATACTGTCTACTGCATACCGCCTACTGCATACTGCCATGAACTCCAAAGACGTCTTCGAAGTCGCAACATTCAATCCCGAAAAGATGGCCAAGATAAATCTTTTCGAGACGCCCAATTTTTTCTGCGATGTCTACTGCCTCGAGCCGGGGCAGGAGCAGCGCGCGCACGCGCATGAGAAGGAGGACAAGATCTACTACGTTCTCTCGGGGCGCGGCGAATTCATCGTCGGGGACGAGACGGCCGAACTGGGCGAGCACAAGATCGTCATGGCGCCGGCGGGCAGCATCCACGGAGTTCGCAACACGAGCGACCACCGCCTGACTCTGCTGGTCTTCATGACTCCGAATCCCAACTTCTAAGCATGGAGTAC
>CALBSU010000628.1 GCA_937967285.1 uncultured Acidobacteriota bacterium | reverse complement strand
GACGCCAGATCCACTTTGAAGCGACTGTATCCATCATCTTCATAGTGGTCTAGTAGTAGAAAGGGATGTGCGCGTTTTAAGAGTAGTCATTGATCTCCACTTTCTACTTTTTACTTTCTACTTTTTACTTTTTACTTTCTATTTTTTCCGCCGATCTCGCCACATCATGAATCCTGAGCACTGTATCGAGCAGTCGGTCGAGCTGGTCGAGAGCGAGCTGCGTGGCGGCATCGCTCAGGGCGAGCGGGGGATTATCGTGAACTTCCAGAAACAGCCCGTCGATGCCGCAGGCCGCGCCGGCCCGGGCCAGGTGTCCGATGTACTGCGACTGGCCGTCGGTTGCGTCGCCGAGTCCGCCGGGAAGCTGGAGGCTGTGCGTTACATCGAAGAGCACAGGATAACCGAAGCTCCGCATGATCGGAAAACCGCGCATATCGACCACCAGGTTATTGTAACCGAAGCTGGTTCCGCGCTCAGTTACGACGATCCGCCGGTTGCCGGCGGACTCGATCTTGGAGACGATATTGCCGATCTCCCAGGGAGCGAGAAACTGCCCCTTCTTGACGTTGACTATCCTGCCCGTGGCGGCCGCGGCCTGAAGCAGATCTGTCTGCCGGCAGAGGAATGCCGGGATCTGCAGGATGTCGGCCACCTCAGCCGCCGCGTCGGCCTGCGACGGTTCATGGATATCCGTGATGACCGGCACCCCGAAGGCGTCTTTCACGCGCTGCAGGATTGCCAGCCCTTCTTCCATCCCGACTCCCCTGAACGACCTGACCGATGACCTGTTGGCCTTGTCGTATGAGGCCTTGAAGGCGAATGGAATGTCATGTCTTGCTGCGATGCGCGAGATCTCGTCCGCCATCATCATGGTATGGCTCTCGGACTCGATGACGCATGGGCCGGCCAGCAGAGTGAAACCTCTGCCGTTGTCGGTAATGCGATCGTAAAAACTGCTCATTTAATGCTTTCCGCCGCTTACTTCCGATCGGAGCCGGTTAATCGGATCCGATATTTCCCGCAATCGTTTCAGTCGGACCAGACTAATGAACGACCCGTCGCCTTACTCTTGCGCGGTCTCACTTGACCACGGCCGGGTCTCCGGCAACCTTCTCTTCGCCGATCTCGTCCTTGATCCTGTGCTCGATCGCAGCCTTGATGAAACTGGCGAAGAGCGGGTGCGGGGCCAGCGGTTTCGACTTCAATTCCGGGTGGAACTGACACCCGAGGAACCACGGATGGTCCGGCAGCTCGATCATTTCGATGAACTTTCCGTCGGGCGATTTGCCGGAAAAGACCAGCCCGTTTTCGGCCAGCGAGTCCTCGAACGTGGGATTGAATTCGTAACGGTGACGGTGCCGTTCGGAGATTGACGATTCCTTGTAGATGCTTTCGGCCAGCGATCCGGGGCGCAGTTCGCAGGGATACGCGCCGAGCCTCATCGTTCCGCCCATCTCCTCGACTCCGATCAGGTCGCGCAGTTTGAAGATGACAGGGTTCGGCGTGTCGGGATCGAATTCGGTCGAATCGGCCGAATCGATGCCGCAGACGTTGCGCGCGAACTCGATCGCGGCGCACTGCATACCGAGACAGATGCCGAAGAATGGGGTCTTTTCGCGACGGGCGTAGCCGATGGCCCGGATCATCCCCGGAATCCCCCGTTTGCCGAAGCCGCCCGGGACCAGAATCGCGTCGATGTCGTGCAGGCGATCCTCCCATCGATCGCCGTTCATCAGATCGTCGCTCTCGATCCACCGGATGACGACCTTGACTCCGTTGGCGAAACCGCCATGTGCGAGCGCTTCGTTGAGGCTCTTGTACGAATCCTCGAGCTCGACATACTTGCCGATCACGCCGATGGTGACCGTGTCACGGGCCGATGCCATGCGGTCGATCAGCGACGACCATCGGCGCAGGTCGGCCTCGTTATGAGGCAGCCGCAACAGATCGGCGATCAGGTGATCGAGCCCCTCGCGATTGAAGACCAGCGGTATCTCGTAGACCGATTTGACGTCCTGAGCCGTGATGACGGCGTCTTCGTGGACATTGCAGAAGAGGGCGATCTTGCTCTTGATGTCGTGCGGCAGTGATCTGTCTGAACGGCAGAGCAGGATGTCGGGCTGGATTCCGATCGCGCGCAGCTCCTTGACCGAATGCTGGGTCGGCTTCGTCTTCTGCTCGCCCGAGGCCGCCATGTAGGGAACCAGAGTCAAATGGATGAAGATCGCGTTGCCGCGCCCGACCTCGTTGCCCATCTGCCTGATCGCTTCGAGAAACGGCAGAGATTCGATGTCGCCCACCGTGCCGCCGATCTCGACGATCACTACGTCCATTCCTTCCGAGACTCCGCGGATCGCATCCTTGATCTCGTTGGTGATATGCGGAATGACCTGGATCGTCTTTCCAAGGTAGTCGCCGCGCCGCTCCTTCTCGATCACCGAGAGGTAGATCCTGCCTGAGGTCCAGTTGTTCGACTGCGTCAGATGGGCCCCTGTGAAACGCTCGTAATGTCCCAGGTCGAGGTCCGTTTCGGCGCCGTCGTCGGTCACGAAGACCTCGCCATGCTGAAACGGAGACATTGTCCCGGGATCCACGTTGATGTACGGGTCGAACTTCATGAGCGTGATTTTGAGTCCGCGCGCTTCAAGCAATGCGCCGATCGAGGCGGCAGCGATACCTTTACCAAGTCCGCTGACCACCCCGCCGGTGACGAAAATATACTTTGGCATCGTATCCCCCGGGCTAGATCCTGTATTCTTTATGACGATGGACTGTTCGTGAGTCTTAATATTCAGGTAAATGTAAATTTAAACTTTCAGGCCGGGAAAATCAAAACATGGCTGGAAATGAGAGCGTCCGCGAGGCGGATTTTAATCAAAACCGCTGCTTCTTTTGAATTCGCGCTGATGGTCCGCCCCGCGCTTCCGGAAGATCGGACCGAGCGCAAAGGTCAGTTTCGGAAAGATGTTGGAGATGTGAGCCAGCCAGCCTCTGTGCGCCGGTATGACGATCTCGAGCGGCTTGCGCAGCAGCGCCTTGTCCAGGATGGCATGGGCTATCTCCTCCACGGTCAACAGTTTGGGAGCCGAAAAAACGATCGCCGCGGCATCCAGATCGCGTTGAGGATCGAGCAGCGGCGTCCTGACAGCGTCGGGCGAGATGGCCGTGACGAAGATATTGTAGGGCCGCAGCTCCTGCGCCGAAGCCAGCGAAAAAGCCCTGACCGCATACTTCGAGGCAGAGTAGATCGCGATCCCCGGAATCGGCGCCAGAGCGGAGAGCGATGACATATTAATGATATGCCCGCCGCCGCGACCGATCATATGCCGTGCGGCCGCCTGCGTCCCGAAGATCACGCCCTTGACGTTGATGTCAAGGTGCCTGTCGATCGACTCCTGCGTCGCTTCATGCGCCCATCCCCCGAGCATGTACCCGGCGATGTTCATCAGCACTTCGATCCTGCCGAACG
>CALBSU010000627.1 GCA_937967285.1 uncultured Acidobacteriota bacterium | reverse complement strand
TCGTCGCTGGCAGCAGAATATCCGCGTAATCGGCCGTGTCGGTCTGAAAGATCTCGTGGACGACCGTGAAGAGATCCTCGCGTTTGAAGCCTTCGATGACTTTCTTCGAATCGGGCGCGACGGCGACCGGATTGGAATTGTAGACATAGATCGCCCGGATCGGAGGCGAGAGCGGCGTCTCAACCTCGACTATTTTCGATCTACCGTTCAGGGACTCATGCCTGATCGATCGGTGAGTGCCCAGCAGAGCGTCTCCGATCGCCGACATGTTGACCATCCGCGGATTGTTCCGGATCAGGTCGGGCCGCTGCAGAGCCGCCGTGTTGATCCCGAAGGTCCCCGAGGTCGAAAGCAGGATACCGCCGGCCGGATCGCGCCAGGCTCCGGTCAGCGCAGGCAGGCAGGCGACCGTCCGGACGGCCATCCCGCCGCCGAAATGGCGCTGCATGCCGTAATTCAGGCGGATCACGGCCGGTTGCGTCGAAGCATACTCCCGGGCAAGTCGGATGATCACCTCCTCTGTAAGCCCTGTGATCTTTGCGACCTTCGACGGGGAATAATCGATAACACGCTCGCGCAGCAGCTCGAATCCGTGGGTGTATTTTTCAACGTAGTCGCGATCGACCAGCCCTTCGGCGATGATCACGTTCATCATCGCCAGCGCGAGGGCGCCGTCGGTTCCCGGCAGCGGCGCAATATGCTGATCGCACTTCTCCGCGGTCAGACTGCGATACGGATCGATGGCGATTATTTTCGCGCCCTTTCGCTTCGCTTCGAGGATGCGCGGCCAGAGATGGACGTTCGAGGTTATCGTGTTCGATCCCCAGATCAGGATCAGCCGGGCATCGCTGAACCTCTCGGGATCGGTCCCGACGCTCAAACCGATCGTCGCCTTGTAACCGGCCGCCCCGGCGCTGGCGCAGATCGTCCGGTCGAGCAACGATGCGCCGAGCCTGTGGAAGAAACGCCGGTCCATCGCCTCTCCCTGGACCAGGCCCATCGTTCCGGCATAACTGTACGGCTGAATCGCCTGCGGATCGTCGGCGGCGATCTCGCTGAATTTCGCGGCGATCGTGTCGAGCGCCTCGTCCCACGAGATGCGCTCGAAGATGCCCTTGCCCTTTTCTCCGACACGCTTCATCGGATAGAGGACGCGCTGCGGGCTGTAGGTGCGCTCGAGGTAACGATTGACCTTGGTGCAGAGAAAACCATTGGTAGTCGGATGGTCCTCGGCGCCGGCCACCTTGATCGCCCGGCCGTCCTCGACCGTCACGACCAGTGCGCAGGTATCCGGACAGTCGTGGGGACAGGCTCCGCGGACAATCCGCCGGCCCTCATTTCCGCCGTTGTTGCTTGCTGACTGCATGTACTTCCTTTCAGGCCACAGATGCCTTCGACTTCAGCCGGAAGAGCAGCTCGCCCGACTTGGGGACCAGCAGGATCCCTTCGTCTTCCCTGTTCCGCCATTCTTCCGGATTTATCGTATCGGGATCGAGGTATCCCAGATTGACCTGCCGGCAGCGCTCCTCCGGGATGCGCGTCGCCAGAGTGACCCTGATTCGCGGACTTTCGATGCCAGTCTCGGCGTCGTAGGTCCCGATCCCTCGCAGATGCGTGCTGTGCGCGATTACTCCCCAGGGATGATGCCTGAAGCGGTCCCACTGTTTTACGAAGTAATCGCGGACGTGATATCCGATCTCATCCAGCACCCGCCCGTGAGTGTAGCTGATCTCGTCGATGTGCGGAGCGTAGATGATCACCTCGCCGCCGTCCTCGATCGCCGGCTCGAGCTTGTACATCCCCTTCGAAGCCGTCCAGATATCGTCGTAAAGGTGGGGCATGATCGAGAGCACCCGCTTGAAGGGTTTATCGACCCAGACGATATGAATCTTCGAGGATAGATCCGACGCCGCCTCCCAGGCTTCCTCAGGCCGCCCGATGTAGAGCCCGGCCAGATCGCTGCCCTTGACGACCATGCTGAAACAGAGCTTTGGGATATCGATCATCGCCGCCGCCCGGTCGATGACCTTGCGAACCGGCGTGTGCTTGGTTCCGATCAGCGTATAACTGGTGATGATCGCTCCGAGCCAGTGCGAGAAGTTGATCACCTCCGGCCCGCTGATTCCCGGAAAGAAGTATTTGTTGCCGCCCGAAAAGCCGACCACCTCGTGAGGAAATGTCGGCCCGCAGATGATGATCTGGTCGTAGTCGAAGATCAGCCTGTTGACCCTGACACGAACCGGGTCGTTCAGCATCCCCTCGCTCAGATCCGATATCTCGCGGCTGGTGATCTCGCCGATCTCGACCATCTGTTCATCGATGTCCCAGCGGTGATTGAAGACCGTGTGGCCGAGAAAGTCGCCGGTTTGAGGGTCTGGAGCGACGCCTACGAGCTGCGTTATCGATTCGACAGACATCGGCTGATGAGTGCCGAGCGCGATCAGAAAATCGAGTCGGGCCGCGCGCCCCTCGAGCAGTTCGTGAAAGATCCGGAACATCAGCGGAACGGGTGCGGTCCTCGTCCCGTCGGGAATGATGGCGATGATCCGTTTGCCGTTGACCGGGACGGACTCGAGAGCCGATCTCGTCAGCCCGCGGATCTCGTCTTCGGTCAGAAATCTGTCAGTGTAACCAGTGCCGATCAGCATCGGTTCCTCTTCAATTGTGAGAGGCGGCGATCAGACGCCGCCGAATGCGGAGAAACCTCCATCGACCGGAACGACGATGCCGGTGACGAAGGATGAAGCGGGCGAGAGCAGCCAGAGTACCGCTCCGAGCAGGTCCCGGGGATCGCCGAATCGTCCCATCGGTGTGTGAGCAATGATGCTCTCTCCGCGGGCCGTCAGCCCTCCTGTCTTCTGATCGATCAGCAGCCCGCGATTCTGTTCGGTCACGAAGAATCCCGGAGCGACAGCATTGACTCGAAGTCGCGGTGAGTAGTTCTGCGCCAGGTGCACGGCCAGCCACTGCGTGAAGTTGTTGATGGCGGCCTTGGCGGCCGAGTACCCGACAACCCGCGTCAGCGGACGCATGGCGCTCATCGACGAGACATTGAGAATTACGCCGTCGCCCTGTTCGGCCATCTGCCGGCCGAATATCTGGCACGGCAGCATGGTTCCGAGCAGATTGAGGTCGAAGACGTGCTTCAGCGCATCCTCGGGCAGGTTGAAGAAGGTCAGATCGGGCCGCGTGGTAGCTCCCGGATCGTTGCCGCCCGCGCCGTTGACCAGCCCGTCAATGCGGCCGAACTCGTCGATCACCCGCCGGGCCGCGGCCTCCATCGTCTCGCGCTGCAGGACATCGCCCTGAACGACGATCGCCGCCCCGGGACCTGAAAGTTCCGACAGCAGGGCCTCGCCCTTCTCGACGCTGCGCGCAAGAATGGCGACATTTCCTCCGCAACCGATTATCGCCCTGGCCATCGCGCTGCAGAGGATTCCGGTCCCCCCGGTGATGACATACGACTTCCCAGTCAGATCGTACATCTCCATTAATTCACTGATCATCATCTTTTCAGTCTCCGCTGGCTCCTGTCGCCTCCCCGAACGGTGCGAAATGACGGTTGAAATGCTTTTCGAGCATTCCGTAGTAGACCTCTTCGTTATTTCTCAGCGCGGCGAAAAACGGAGCGCGGAATTCCGGATGATGGAGCACCGATCCGAATGTCACGTGCAGTATCTCGCGGGCATGGAAATCGTCGAGCAACCCCGTCAGCCCGTCGTCCGCGATCGCTGAGAGTTCGGGCATCTTCTCCAGTTCGGCCGAGACGTGATAGGTCGCGCGATCGATCGGATACCGTTCACGCGCGAAGCCGACGATCGACCTGAAGAGTCCCGGCTCGACCTCGCCGATCGCCCGCAACGCCTCGAGATAACTTGTTCCGGCGGTTTTGAGATGAACCAGCTCGCCGGCCACCCTCGAAGCGATCGGATAGACGCTGAACTTGTCCGATCCGGAATGGAGGCTCAGCTTGTACGGACCGAATGTATTTGAGACGGCCAGATGCTCCGCGAAGGACTTCTCGAACTGTTTCAGGTCGCCGATGTAGTCGACGCCTTTTTCGAAATCTCCGACATAGCGCGGTGCCAGACTGACCCACTTCACTCCAAGCCGCCTCAGTTCGTGCGCGATGTAGATATGCTCGGCCAGAGTGGTCACGGTCTCGGTCTCATCGACGCTCATCTCCAGCTCGAACGGCTTTCCGGACATTACCTTTTCGAGATGACGGTACATCCCGACCGTATGGGCGACGACACGTCCGTACTTGGCGACGGCCCGATGCAGCGCTTCATCGGTGATCTCGTATTTGAAATCGCCGAGATCGACCTGACCCGCGAGGCTGCTTCTGACGGCATCCCAGCCCGATTCAAGGCGCTCCCACGGCAGGGCCTCGATTTTGGCCCGCAGCGTCGCGAGATCGGCTGTATTGGCCTCGTTGTCGACGTGATCTCCCGGATCGATGGTGAAGAATGTGAAGCCGGCCGCCGCGCAGGAATCGATATCGGCCGTCGATTTGAGATGGTCTGCGTCCGCTCCGAACCCGCTGATCCAGCCTTCCTGAACGACTCCCCACAAGGCGTCATCCATAACTTCCTGCGGCGTCCGGCCGGTTCGGGCATTCTCGCGGATCGACTGCTGGGCCAGAATCGGGGCCATCGTGGAATTTCTGATCGCTCGAATGTGTCCCGGCGTCGCCAGGCCGAGACGGTCTCCGCAACCGGCCGACTTCATCAGCCCGAGCGGAATCGGTCTCAGATGCGGCAGCGTCCGGCGCATAGCCCCGGCATTCGCTTCGCCGGTCGCTCCGACCAGCAGCCTCTTCCGATTGCCCCCGATAGTCGCTTCGCCGGCCGATCCGTCAAAGCCGGTCGCCTCGTTGCTCTCATCGCTCAGGATACCAAGGTATTTGTCGGCGCCTCGCCTGCCCAGAAAATAGAGCCGTCCGCCGGACCGGACCAGCGACGATTCGTAGACCGCCATCGACGCCGCCCCGCTCAGCTCAGCGGCCAGC
>CALBSU010000626.1 GCA_937967285.1 uncultured Acidobacteriota bacterium | reverse complement strand
CAACGGTCCGACGGCTTGTCCGTTGCGGACGAAATTGACAGGGTTTTCGTGTGTCGGCAGCGCATTGTTCTGAGTCGCGAACCAGTAATCGAAGCCGTGATCGCCCGGAGTCGGCTGCGACCCGTCCAGTTTGCCGCTGAGATGCCACTTGCCGAACATGGCTGTCGCATAACCATCACTACGGAGCAGGGAAGCGATCGTCGGGCTTCCGCGGCGGAGGTGCACGGCCGAGTTGTCGGGGATCCATTCCGCTATGCCTTCCCGCTGCGGAACGCGGCCGGTCATCAGCGCGGCGCGAGACGGCGAACAGACCGGCGCTCCGGCATAGCAGCTCGTCAGTTTCAATCCCTGATTCGCAAGACGATCCAGATTCGGAGTCCTGATCGTCGGATGGCCGAATCCGCTCAGATCGCCGTAGCCGAGATCGTCGGCCAGCAGGATGATGAAATTCGGGCGCGACTCCGATTCGACGTTGATCGGCGGAACCATCGCGAGAAGACAAACCAAAGGCAGAATTCGTTTGAACATTTTTTTCGGAGTGCGGAGCCCGTGGGCTCCGCTTTTGTACGAAAGCGGAGCCCGCGGGCTCCGCACTCTATAACGCTCAGTCGAACAGGCTCCCCTGCGCGGTCGGACGGCGGAAGGTATTGCGCCTGACTGTCTGATGGTCGCGCTCCTGATTGAGCCCGAGTCGCCGGGCGTGAAGTTTGAAGCTCTGCACGATCATGTCCCAGTACGGTCCGTCGCCCTTCATCCTCTCGAAGAAATCGCTCTTGTTGAGGACGCCTCCCTTGACCTCGAGGATTCGATTGATGATCCGCTGCGATCTGAGCGGCAGCTTCTCGCGGATCCGTTCGATGAAATACGGTTCGACGCTCCCGGGCAATCTGAGCAGGTTGATGAAGGCGAACTGAACGCCGGCATCGCGCCCCATCTCAAGAAGTTTCGGGATCTCGTGTTCGTTGAGTCCCGGGATGACGGGCGCAATCGAGAGGCCCGTTCGGATCCCGGCGTCCGAGAATTCCTTGAGCGCCTTGAACCGGGCCTCTGGGAATGGCGCGAATGGTTCGATCGCACGATTGACGTCGTGATCGAGGAAAGGGATCGTGAAGATCAGGCTCACCTCGGTCACTTCGTTGAGCGCAACGATCAGATCCAGGTCCCGGCGAATGAGCGCCGACTTCGTGATCAGGCTGACCGGATTGCGGAACTCAAGACAAACTTCAAGGCATTTCCGCGTCAGCTCGTAATTCGCCTCGAGCGGAATATACGGGTCCGACGTGAACGAAAAGCAGAGCACGTCGCCCTTCCAGCCTTTGCGCATGAACTCCTCGCGGAGCAGCTCCGGCGCGCGGACTTTTGCCACGATCTTGCGCTCGAAATCGGTTCCTGCTCCGAACCCGAGATATTCGTGGGTCGGGCGGGAAAAGCAGTAGGTGCAGCCATGCGTGCATCCGCGGTAACAGTTGACCGAATAATCGAACGGGATATCGGGACTGTTGTTTCTGGTGATGATCGATCTGGTCGCTGTCTCCTCGAAGATCTCGAGCCGGGCCTCCGGTGGCTCCCCGATCCATTCGTGATGATTGGTCAGCCATGGATTGGGCGGATTCTTGACGTAGTGCATACCGGAATACCGATAATCCCTTTCTGCCCGCTTCGTATTTGCCTGCACCGGAATTTGCTCATATTGTATAAGCAGAAAGTAGAAAGTAGAAAGTAAAAAGTAGAAAGGTGAAGAAGAGTTTGACGATTGTGGTCCGGCTTCTGCTCATCGGAGTGATTGTCCTTCAGGCTTTTCCCGCGATTGCATATCAGTCGCGCGAGGTCAGGCGGGCGAAAGTCACGGTTGCGATCGATCGCAGGCAGGCGAGGACGGAACCGATCCGTGTTCCGATCGAATCCCCTGAGCCGTTTCTGGCGACAGGTCTGCGCTGGACCGGCGGAGCGGATGTCGTGATCAGCCTGCGCGGTTCGACCGACGGGAGGCGATGGACCGAATGGCTGCCCGTCGAGCGCAATGCCGACCTCGACGGCGATGACGGATCGCGTTACAGCGGACTCATCCTGCTCGACTCGGCGACCGTATACGTCCAATTGTCGTTCGATTACAGGGGCGAGAGGGGAGACGGGACGGAGAGCATCGACATCAGCTTCATCAGCCCTGGCGCGACAGGGGCTGAAGCGCAGCGCAGGATGGAACAACGAACTGAGAAGGGGATCGGCAGCGAGGTTGAGCAAATGACGTCAAAGTATCCAAAGCCGCCGGTGGTTACTCGAACCGAATGGGGCTGTCCGGACGGTCAGATCACAACACACGGCGACCTGTCCTACACCACCGTTACTCATCTGATCGTGCACCACACGGTCAACGACAACAATTCGACGGACTGGCCGGCAGTGGTCCGCTCGATCTGGAACTTCCATGTCTTCGACAGGGGATACGCCGATATCGGATACAACTATCTGGTCGATCCGAACGGAATCGTCTACGAAGGCCGGGCCGGAGGCGACAACGTCCAGGGCGCCCATTTCAGCGGCGTCAACGGAGGGACGATGGGGGTTGCGCTGCTTGGAGAGTTCACCGCGGTCGAGCCGACAGCCAGGGCGATTTCGGGGCTCAGGAAGATCCTCGCCTGGAAGTGCGACCAGCGGTCGATCGACCCGACGGGCGCATCGCTTCACGTCCGATCGGGCCTCGATTTGCAACATATCTCCGGACACCGTGACGGTCCGTCTGCGACTGAATGTCCGGGCGGCGCGCTCTATGCCATGCTGCCCGCGATACGTTCCCAGATCGGAGCGATGCTGACCGATGCCGGGCCGCTGGCCGCGGTCTCCGCCGCCGGCTATAACACTGGGCCGCTCGCCCCTGACTCGGTCGCAGCCGTCTTCGGCTCCGGAATGGCCTCAACCACCGGCGTTGCGACTTCAGTTCCGTTGCCGGAGCTGCTCGATGGAGTCTCAGTCACTCTGCGCGATGCGGCCGCAACCGAACACCGCTGCGGCCTCTTCTTCGTTTCGCCGGGGCAGATCAACCTGCTCGTACCTCCGGCCGCAGCCCCCGGAGCGGCCGAGCTGATCGCCGTCAATCCCGCAGGGCAGATCTCGAGCGGCCAATTGATGATCGCATCGGTGGCTCCCGGGCTCTTCTCGGCCAACGCAAACGGGCGCGGCGTGGCGGCCGCCGTCATCCTTCGTCTCAAGCCGGATGGCTCGCAGACTTTCGAACCAGTGGCCGTCTTCGATCAACCCGGAAATATCTTCGTCCCGAAACCCATCGACTTCGAACCCGAATCCGATCAGCTCTTCCTGATCCTTTTCGGGACGGGATTTCGTGGCCGCAGCTCGCTGTCAGCCGTCTCGGTTGTCATCGGGGGAACGCCGGTAGAGACGCTCTACGCCGGACCGACGCCCGATTTTCAGGGCCTCGACCAGCTCAATGTCAGACTTCCGCGCTCCCTCGCAGGTCGCGGAACCCTCGATGTTGTTGTTTCAGCGGATGGGATTGTCGGGAATCTGATAGAAATAGAAAGTAGAAAGTAGAAAGTAGAAAGTAGAAAGAAAAATGAGTATCCGATGTTAAATTTGCAACCACGACGGGCACTTTTTCGTGCCGCACTTTCTACTTTCTACTTTCTACTTTCTACTTTCTACTTTCTACTTTCTGGCTTCTAGCAGGTCGAACGGTGAAGCGAGGCCGAGCAGTTCGAGAAACTGCTTGTTCTCACGCAATCCCGAGAAATCGTTGTCGTTCAGCGCCTGTGCGCGGAAACGCGGCTGGATCTGAATCGACCTTTTCAGATAATCGAGCGCCATGTCGTGCGCGCCGATCTGGGCGTGAGTCGCGGCCAGCGAGTAGAGCAGGTACGGCTCGTCGGGCTTGAGACGCAGCGCTTTCTCGAAGAAGCTGCGGGCCTGCGAGAAATCCCCGATGTTGAGAGCGAAGACTCCCCTGTCATAGAGTTCGTCCGGATTTCTCGGCGCTGACTTGGCATGCGCCATCTTCTGCGCGCAGACGTGGATGTAGGTTTGCGCCCGGGCGATGATCTCCACCTCCTGCGGGAACCTGACGGCGAGGTTTTCAAAGGCGGCCTTGGCCTGCTCATACTGACGTCGGTTGAACTGCTTGACGGCCTGCTCGAATGCCTTCAGTCCTGCCGTCGACATCTGACGCCTCGGCGGTTCGGGCGGCAACGGCGCAGGCGTGATCACCAGCGGCAGGGCCAGTTTCTTTCTCTTAACCGGCTTTACCGCTTCCGCCGTCTTCTTTACGGCCGTACCTTTTGCCTTGGCCGCCGGCTTCTTCGCCACGATCGCCTTCGCGGGCTTTCCGGCCGCCTTCACGGGTTTGACCGGCTTCGCTTTCGATGCAGCCTTGACCGGCGCCTTCTTCGGAGCCGGCTTCTTAGTCGCTTTGACGGGCTTTGCAGCTTTCGGCCTGGCAGGCTTTGCAGGAGCCTTCGGCTTCTTCGCAGCCTTCTTATCGCTCGCAGCCTTCTTCTTGACGCTGGTTACGGGTCTCGCCGCGGACTTCTTCGCCGATTTGACTCCTCCGGACTTGACCGCCGTCTTCGCCTTGCTTTCGGCCTTCGAGCTCTTTGAGAGTGTTTCCCTCATGGCGTCTTCCTTCGTCTTTATTTCTGAATTTTTGATAGGGCTCTTCAAGGGCTTTCTTCGCCCATCTCATCTCTGCTTTTTGTCTCTAACTATTATATAGCTTATTTATTGCCTTCGGCTCTTCACCGGATTATGAAAATTTTGCCCGCTTCATAACTTCATTTACAAAGACGCTTGATGCTGCTAAGTGTCGTTTTTATAACAGATTAGCTTTCTTGTGTCAAACCAGTCCTTTAGAAAAAAGCCGTTTTTTACCCCCTTATCCCCGCCATTTCACGCATTAAAAGGATTTTGGGTTAGTTTTAACTTATTTTCAGCTGTTGCAGGGTGTTAAGGTGATGTATTTATTAGATTAGGGTGTCGAGAGCGGGATTAAAGCGATTTAACCATTAAGTAGCCATCCTGGCCGGAGGAGTAATATTTACCCATTCTCTGGACGATGGAGTAGCCGAGGGTATGGTAGAGGTTCTGGGCGGATGAGTTATCGACGCGGACTTCAAGTCTGATGGTGGAGACGTTTCTGGCGGCGAGGGAGCGTTCGAGTTCGAGGAGGAGAAGGCGTGCAAGACCTCTGCGGCGGTGTTCGGGGGCGACGCCGACGGTGGTGATATGTCCGATGCCGTCGGGTTCGACGATGGCGATGGCGAAAGCGACCATCTCGTTGTGAGCGGATCGGATCTGGCGCGAGACGGTATTAGGATTGGAGAGCAGGTAGCGGAAGGTTTCGCGTTCGTAGGCTTCGCCGTCGACGAAGCAGCGGAGGTCGAGCTGCCAAAGTTCGTTGAGGTCCGCCAGTGAAAGCGGGAGCAGGGATCCTCTGAAGAGTCGTGATTGTCTGGTTCTGACTACTTGCATACCCGGTCACAGATCAGCATGCAGTCGCCGTAGCTGAAGAACCTGTATTTTTCGCTGACGGCGTGCCTGTAGGCATCGAGAATCCGGTCCCTGTCCGCGAAAGCCGAAACGAGCATGAGCAGCGACGATTTCGGCAGATGAAAATTGGTCAGCAGACCGTCGATTGCGCGGAAATTATAGCCCGGATAGATGAAAAGTTGAGTGGAATTTTGTTCCGCGCGGATCGTCCGGTCTGGGTTGGCTGCGCTTTCGAGAGCGCGGACGCAGGTGGTGCCGATGGCGATGATGCGGCCGCCGGCGGCGCGGGCAGCATTGATGCGGCGGGCGGCTTCCTGCTCGATGAGATAGGATTCCGACGCGATCCGGTGCTCTTCGACGACATCGACTCGGACGGGCTGAAATGTGGCGTAGCCGACGTGGTGAGTGATCTCGACGGTTTCGATTCCGTTCGTTTTGAGCCGTTCGAGGATCCGGGGAGTGAAATGCAGTCCGGCGGTCGGCGCGGCGATGGCGCCGCGACGGCTGGCATAGACGGTCTGGTATCGCGGCGCATCGAGCCTCGATCCTTCGGCGCCGGTGCGTTTGATGTATGGAGGCAGCGGCGGCTGGCCGACCGAGTCGACGACGGCATTGAAATCGCCCCGGCAGGTGAATCTCAGGCTGCGACGGCCCTCGTCCAGGATTCCCGTGACGACGGCGCGGAGAGGCGGATCTTCGTCATTGCCGAAAAATATCTCAGCCCCCGGCTGAAGGGATCGTCCCGGCTTCGCCAGCGCCTCCCATTCGACGACGGTTCCGTTCGGATCGGTCGCGGGTTCGCTGAGCGGCCGGACCAGCAGCGCCTCGACCGCTGCACCGCGGGCGACTGTTTCGCCCTGCCTGACTCGGCGGCCGGTCAGCCTGGCAGGAAAGACGCGCGTGTTATTGAGAACAATGCAGTCACCGGCTTCAAGCAGGTCGGGAAGATTGGCGAAAAGATCGTCACAGTACCGTCCGGTTGAACGGTTGAGCAGAAGCATACGGGATGAGTCCCTCTGGTCCCGCGGTTCCTGCGCGATCAGTTCCGGTGGCAGTTCGTAGTCGAAGTCGGAGATCAGCATTACCCGTTATTGAAAAGGTCGTTCTGGGAGGGATGCAGGCTTTCCAGCCCGAAATGGCGGTATGCGGCCTCAGTCACGACGCGGCCCCGCGGAGTGCGGTTGAGGAATCCGATCTGAATGAGGTAGGGTTCATAGATCTCTTCGATGGCTTCCTTATCCTCGTGGATGGCGGCGGAGATGGTTCCCACGCCGACCGGGCCGCCGTTGAACTTTTCGATGATCGTCGTCAGCAGCCTTCGATCGACCTCGTCGAGGCCGAATCGATCGACCTCCATCCGGTTGAGCGCGTCGGTGGCGACGTGGCTGGTGATGGTTCCGTCGTGTTCGACCTCCGCGTAATCCCGGACGCGCCTGAGCAGCCGGTTGGCGATGCGGGGCGTTCCGCGCGATCTCAGCGCGATGGCGTGCGCGCCGGCGGTTTCGATCGTCGCCTGGAGTATCTGCGCCGAACGCTCGACGATGATCTGCAGGTCGGCCACGGGATAGAAATCGAGATGAAAATTGATCCCGAACCTTCCGCGCAGCGGCGCCGTGATCATGCCCGGCCGTGTCGTCGCCCCGATCAGCGTGAAGCGCGGAAGCTCGAGCTTGACCGATCTGGCCGACGGGCCCTGGCCGATCATCAGATCGAGCTCGAAGTCCTCCATCGCCGGATAGAGGATCTCCTCGACCACCGGATGCAGTCTGTGAATCTCGTCGATGAAGAGTACGTCGCCCTCTTCCAGATTGGTCAGCAGCGCCGCCAGATCGCCCGGCTTTTCGATCACCGGCCCGGATGTCACCTTGAGCTTCGTCTCCATCTCGCGGGCGATGATCGCAGCCAGCGTCGTCTTGCCCAGCCCGGGAGGCCCGTTGAGCAGCACATGGTCGAGCGACTCCCCGCGGGCCATCGCCGCCCGGATGAAGATGCCGAGATTGTCCTTGACCTTCCTCTGCCCGATGTACTCCCGGAGCAGCTTCGGCCGCAGCGACAGCTCGATCAGCCCTTCGCTCGTTTCGATGATCTCTTCCGACATGCTCCGTATTCTATAGATTCGGGGAGATAGTTGCCAGGAGCGCTCCTCATTACTTCGCCATAAGTCTGAGCGAGAGTTTAAGGACGGTCGTGAAGTCGGCCTCGGGATTGTCCTTGACGACGGAGCCGACGGCCTTCTCGGCCGCGGATTTCACGTAGCCCAGATTGACCAGCGCCGATATGCAATCGTCTCTCATTCCGACGCCCGACAGAGCGACGCCGGCCGGCGGACCGGGCTGCTCGCCGCTCAAGGTCGAGACCTTGTCCTTCAGCTCGACCACCATCCGCTCGGCGGTCTTCCGCCCGATTCCCGGAATCCCCGACAGCCGCGCCAGGTCTCCCAGCCGGATGGCCTGGATCAGGTCCTCAGTCCCGAGCCCCGAAAGGATGGTGATCGCCAGCTTCGGCCCGATCCCCGAAACCCCTATCAGAAGCTGAAAGAGGCGCTTCTCCAGCTCGGTCGCGAAACCGAAGAGCTGCAGCGCGTCTTCGCGGACATGCGTGTGAACGTTGAGGCTGACCACACTGCCGGCTTCACCCAGTTCATAGAATGTCGAAAGCGGCACCATCAGCTCGTACCCGACTCCGTTGACGTCGAGAATGATGCTGTTCGGTTGCTTGTTTATCAGCCTGCCCGTCAGTCGCGCGATCAACTTCGGTTTCTCCGGAAAAAGGTTTTCTTTTCACAAGCGAGATTGTTAAAATCAGCACAAATGGAATGCAAGCAGTTTACGGAGTCGCGGAAGGGCTGTCAATCGGGCTCCGTGGAGCCTATAAAGTATTGAGTTGACAGGCTATAAGTGGTGAGATATCGTTCAGAACTGATCTCCGGACTCCGGAGCCTGTCAGAGTATGCTAGTGCGAACCGCCCGCTTTCATGAAGAGTGACAAATCAAAGATTTCGGAACTGACCACCAACCGGCTATCGGTATATCTGCGTTGTCTGAACGAGTTGGCGGCATCCGGTGTCGAAACG
>CALBSU010000625.1 GCA_937967285.1 uncultured Acidobacteriota bacterium | reverse complement strand
CTCTCAGAGAACAGTTGGCTCGATCTGCTCGAGGTTCATCATTCGTTCATCCGCAAGGAGGTCGAACTGTTCAAGGGACGCGTGGTCGAGGTCTCGGGCAATCATCTCATGGCGACATTCGACGGGCCGGCGAGGGCCATCCGGGCGGCCTGCGCCATCAGCGAGGTTGCCGCGCGCCTCGGAGCCAGCCTCAAGACAGGGCTTCACACCGGCGAATGCGACGTTCTTCCCGACGGAGTCGGCGGCATGGCCGTCGAAATAGCCGACCGGATGGCGGGACTCGCCGAAACCGGCGAGGTCATCGTCTCGAGCACTGTCAAGGATCTCGTCGCCGGATCAGGATTGAAATTCACGGAACGCGGAACGCGCCATCTCGAAAATGATCTCGGAGAATGGCGCGTCTTTGAGGTTGATTGGATGTGAATAAATCGCACGCCGGGGGCGTGCGCACCCACTGCCGGGGGCGTGCGCACCGGTCAGTTACCGATTCTGATGCGCGTGAAGTTGGCCAGAAAGCCGTCGGCGGTGACCGTGATCAGCACTTCGCCGACACCGGCCAGAGTCGGCGGCAGTTTGGCGTTGATCTGATCGACTCCGGGAAGCTGGGGATGCGCGCCGGCCCACATGACCTGGCAGTCCCGCCCTCCGACCTTGACCTGGATGTTGTTCTGATTTCGGATACCGGTGCCGAAGAGGACCAGGTAGGTCGGCAGGACCGAGCTGCCCGGATTGACGGGGACTCCGTTGCCGGCTGAGTCGAAGATCCGCTGAAATGTGCGGCCGTCGGCGGTCACCACGGCGGCCGCGAAGCCGTTGCCGTCGCTGCGGGCCGTGAAGATGGCCGGCGCCGGCGCGGTGACCGTCACGCCTTCAGTCCGTTCGCCTCCCGATCCCGTGATCACGACATTGACCGCGCCGAATCCCGTCTGAGGCATGATGAAATTGATCTGATTGGGCGAGACATAGAAGAGCTGCGACGGAGTACCGTTGACCTGCACCTGGGTCCCCTGCAGGCTGGTCGGAAGCGGAAGCGATGTCGCCTCGGCCGTA
This sequence comes from uncultured Acidobacteriota bacterium, assembly GCA_937967285.1. Lineage (GTDB taxonomy): Bacteria > Acidobacteriota > Blastocatellia > RBC074 > RBC074 > JADJXM01. The sequence goes on along the minus strand of CALBSU010000625.1, from coordinate 19,821 downwards.
ACCGAGGTCAGCGGAGATCCCGAGCCGCCGAAGATCGTGGCGATCGATCCCGGCGCGACCGGCGAACTGAATGACGCCGCCGAAACCAGATTGAGAGGCGTCCCTCCGCCGGTGCACAGATCGCACGGCTTCGTGTGGGGCGCCGGCGATGGTGTGGTGACCGAACACGTGGCGCCGGATTTCATGACCTGCCTGATGGTGTAGGTCGCTCCGAAACCGCATCCCACCGGATCGGTGTAGCTGATCGCGCTGCCCGGCGCGGTTCCGACCGTGATCCCTCCGCGGATGATGTCGTAATGGTCGATCGTCGAGACCGGGTCCTTGTTCAGCCACCTCAGGTTGATCGCCGAACAGCCCGAAGGATAGCCCTGATACAGCGGCGGAGTGCAGCCGGTCTGCGCCGCGACGCTTCCGTCGCCGGGCGCCAGGCTTCGAAGTGATATCTCAGGAACCGCGCTGATAGTCAGAATCAGTAGAAAGAATGCAATGATGTATCGAGACATACTACCTCCATGTCGCGACAAAGCGGTGAGCGGCGATATCGCAGGATTATCTTGATTGTTTGAGAAACCGGGGCGGGTTTTTCGAAAAATCAGGGGGAATCCGTTGCAGCGGGAGGAAGTTGACGCCGGATGAATCCGACGTTTCAGGGCATTTGATCTATCTAGGGGGAAGTTCGATAATCTGAATTCAGGAGTTTATAGCCTGATCCCATTGATTGCAATTGGAAAAGTTTACATACCTTTCAGGAAGGGATTACACGGCTGAGGCTGACGCGCTCGGCCGGCACGGCCCGCCGCCGTGTCGATTGGGATGAATATGCGGATATCGATTGTTGTGCCATTTCACAACGAGGAAGCGAATCTGCCGGTCCTCTACGACCGTTTGACGCGGGTCATGGAGGAGATGGGCAGGGATTATGAACTTGTCTTCGTCGATGACGGCAGCAGCGACCAGACGCATGCTCTGCTGCGCAGCATCTGCGGCGTCGATTCGCACGTGGTCGGACTGCGGCTGCGCAGAAATTTCGGGCAGACCGCGGCGCTCGCGGCCGGGTTCGATCAGGCGGACGGGGATGTGATCATCGCCATGGACGGCGACCTGCAGCACCAGCCCGAGGATATTCCGCGGTTTCTCGATCTGATCGACAAGGGATACGACGTGGTCAGCGGATGGAGGCAGGACAGGCGCGACGGCTTTCTGCGCACGTTTCCTTCGAGGATCGCCAATCGACTGATGGCCAGGGCCTCGGGCGTCCCGATCCACGACTTCGGGACGACATTCAAGGCCTATCGCAGCGATCTTCTCAAGCGCATCCCGATCTACGGTCAGATGCACCGGTTCCTTCCGGCCATGGCCAGCATCGAGGGAGCGCTCATCACCGAGGTCAAGATTCAGGATTTGCCGAGGGCGAGCGGCCGGTCTCATTACGGCCTCTCGCGAACCTTTCGCGTCCTCTTCGATATTCTGACGATCCGCTTCCTGGTCAGGTATTTTTCCAGACCGCTTCACTTCTTCGGCGGAATCGGCGGAGTCATGATCTCGGCTTCGCTAGTCCTCGCCGGCTGGCTGCTCTTCAAGAAACTCTACTTCAGCGAGGACATCTTCATCGAAAACGGCCCGCTGCTGCTCTTCACCGCGGTCGCGTTTCTGGCGGGCATACAGTTTCTGGGGCTGGGATTTATCGGAGATCTGCTGACGCGGCTCTACTATGCGCCGGAAAAACGCAGCATTTATAATGTCGCCCGCGTCTATCGCGGCAGTTCGCATGAGACCTTCGAGTCGCGCTGATTGCGCCGATCAGGGGCGATTGGTCAGAACTACCTTGCCGCCGACTTCAGCCAGCGGCGACGCATCGGGGATGAGATCCCTGATTCTGTCGAGCTTGCCCTTCTCGCTGAACAGAAAGACCCGCTCGGTTCCTTTCCAGAGCCGTTCGAGGTCGGAATCTTCCAGAAAGACCGGAGGCACGTCGGGGTATGTCGATCCGAAAGCCATTCCGGTTACCTTCCCGTTGAGCAGGTGGATCGGCCGGCCGGTGTAAAAACCGATCGAGGATCCCGTCTCGTATTCGCCATTGAAGACGACTCTGGCGCCGGGTTCCCATCTCCGCTCGATGACATCCGCCAGAGCGCGCGATGAGAGGACCGGTTCGAATTTCTGCAGCGCCAGGTTCGCCCAGACGAACATCAGACCCATCGCCAGAAGCATCATCCCTGAAGCCTGAAGATGGCGTCGTTTGTGCCTGAAATACCAGGCGAGGCTGAAACCGATGCTGAGCGTCAGCGCGGCTCCGAGCGCCGGCACTCTCAGTTCGGCGAAAGCGCCGGTCGTCAGGTCGAAGAAATGGCCGAGCGAGAGCGTGTACTGTTCCGAATCGGCCGGAGCCATATCGAGCAGGTCCGAGAGGTCTCCGGTCGGCGTCACGTTTCTCGCCTTCCAGACCAGCCATCCGAGCAGCCCGCCGGCAATCAGCCCGACAGCCGCGATCGCCCCCTGCGCGACGGACAGATATTTTTCGGCGCCCGGACGCTGCTCCGCGGTCGCGAAGGCAGCCCCCAGCAGCAGCGCCAGCGGAGCGTAGACCGGGAATGTGTAGTACTCCTGACTGGTCGAAATGTTGAAGAAGATCAGAATCAGGCCCGCCCACAGCCAGATGTAGAGGTTGATCAGCCGTTGGCGATCGCCGCGCAATCCCGGCCGCTGTGAGCCGAGCAGCGGAATGCCGAGGCTCCACGGAAAGAGCCAGATCAGGTGCATCAGCCAGTAGAAGACGAAGGGGACCTTGTTGTAGTCCTTCGGCTCGCGCTTGCCGAGAAATCTCAATACGTGTTCGTTGATGAAATAGAACCAGAAGAAACGATCATTGCGGATTCCGGCCAGAATATGCCACGGAGCGGCGATCGCCAGAAAGAGCAGCGTGCCGGTGACGAGTTTCAGGTGGCGAAGCTCCGGGAAGAGGTTGCCGCTCAGCAGAAGAAACAGTCCGATCGGCCCGGCTACGAAGACGATCCCGATCAGCCCTTTGGTCAGCACCGCCAGCGCGATCGCTGCATAGATCCCGTAATACCAGCGCTTCTCCTCGCTGAAAAAACCGCGCAGGAAGCAGTAATGCGCCAGCGTGAACCAGAGCGTCAGCAGCGCCTCCGGGATCATGATCCGCGTGAAGAGGAACATCCCAACGCACGAAACGAGAATCGCCGCCGCGTAAAAACCCGCCCGCTCTGAGTAAGCCCAGCGGCCGAACTCCCACGCCAGCCAGCCCAGCAGAATGATCGCCAGAACGATCGGAAACCTGACGGCGAACGAGTTGTAGCCGAATATCTTGAACGAGATCGCAACCGCCCAGTAGAGCATCGGCGCTTTCTCCAGATATCTGACGCCGTTGACGTGCAGCGTCACCCAGTCTCCGCGCTCGATCATCTCGCGGGCAGCCTGCGCATGCGTCGCGTCCGCATCGTCAAGCAGCGACGGGCGAAACGAGATGGTCAGAAATATTGTCAGTGCGAATGCCAGCAGCAGGGCGATCTTCAGGTTCATCTTCATGACGGGAACTATCCACGGTTTGACCTCATTTTGTACATTCCGTGGTCAGATTTATAATGAAATTTATTTTCGACCGGATGTCCGCAGACAGTAGAGGGATTTATAAAACAGATCAGAGCAAATCTCCAGTTTTGCGGATCGGATGACATTTTATGGCCGTACCGACAGAAATCGTCAATCGTAAACTGAGCCACTTCGAGCTCTGCGCGCACAGCGATGTGGAGTTCAGGCGGAAGACCACCTGGCTGGAGCATGTCGAGCTGGTACACCAGCCGTTGAGCGAGACGCGGCTGGGCGAGATCGATCTGGGGGTCGAGGTCTTCGGCCGGCGCCTTCGTTATCCGCTGATGATCACCGGCATGACCGGCGGAGCGGAGGAAGTGACCAGGTTCAATCGCGAGATCGCGGCGGTGGCCGACCGCCGGGGGATCGGGTTCGGGGTCGGTTCGCAGCGGGTCATGCTCCGATATCCGGACATGCGGAGCACCTTCGACGTGCGTTCATCGGCGCCCGGCGTACTTCTGTTCGGCAACATCGGCATCGCGCAGGCGAGGGATCTGACGACGCGGCAGGTGGTCGAACTGGCGGAGTCTATCGGCGCCGACGGGATGTGCATCCATCTCAATACCGCGATGGAGATCATTCAGGAGCAGGGCGATCACGATTTTCGCGGCTCGCTCGAGACGATCGAGCGGCTGGTGAAGGAATCCGGGATCGAGATCATCGTCAAGGAGACCGGCTGCGGGTTTGCGCGCGAGTCCGGCGAGAGACTGGCCGCCGCGGGAGTTCGATGGATAGACGTCTCGGGCGCCGGCGGGACCTCGTGGGTGGGAGTCGAGACGCTCAGGAATCGCGCGCTGAGAAGCCTCGGCGAAGCCTTCTGGGACTGGGGCGTGCCGACTGCCGCCAGCATCTGCGAACTGCGCGCTCTCGATCTCAATCTCATGGCTTCGGGAGGTATCAGATCCGGCCTTCAGGCTGCGAAGGCGCTGGCGCTTGGCGCCAGAATGGTCGGCATGGCCCTGCCGGTCCTGCGCGCCTGGACATCCGGAGGAACGGATGCCGTCGAAGCCTTCCTCGACCAGTTCATCGCCGAACTTCGAACCGCCGTCATGCTCTGCGGATGCAGTCGCGTCACCGATCTGAACCCGAACCACGCGGTCATCTCCGGGGCCCTGCTTGAATGGACTGCACAGCGCAGCGAGAGGGCGCGTTGAAGGACCATCTCTGCCTGATCACGGCCGTCGATGTCGAGTTCAAAGCCGCCGTCAGCGTCATCCCGGACGCGGTTCTCGATCGCCGCGACGGGTTCCGCATCTGCCGCGGCCATTCCGGCGCCGGAAGAATTACGGTTTATCAGGCGGGGATGTCGGCCGCCGGTTTTCCCGAATTTCTGACCGAACAGCTTCCCCGCGAAGACTTCACGGCTCTCGTCGTCGCCGGACTGGCCGGCTCGCTCGATCGCAGCCTTAATCGATGCGACGCGGTTGTTTACGACACATGTTACGACCTCCGGAACCTGTCAGACTTTGAATCATCCAATAAAACGCCATCCGTCCGTGACGAATTTGAGAGCATTCCGTGTGACCCTGCATTCTCATTGGCTTTACATGAATTTTTGTCGCGCGAAGGGATCTCCTGCCGGATCGGATCCGGAGCGACGATCGACAGGATCGTCATCTCTTCCGAAGAGAAAATCAGGCTCGGCGGATATTCCGCCGCTCTGGCGGTCGATATGGAGACGTATCAACTGCTTGCCGCAGCCCGTGAATGCGGTCTGCGCGCAGCCGCGGTCAGGATTATTTCGGATGATGCCGATCAGGACCTGCCCGATTTCAACCGGGCGACTGACGATCGCGGCCGGATGCGAACGGGAAAGCTGCTCGCCGTAATGGCCCAAACCCCCGTCGCCTCGGCGAACTTCATCCGCGGCATCGGGCCGGTTACCCGGACGCTCCGCGGAATCCTGGCGACCATAACTTCACGTCAATTGGTTAAACCATTGTAATTGCGGTGTGTTACCGGTTGACTTTGAAAAGAGTAGAAAGTAAAAAGTAGAAAGTAGAAAGTAAATAGCATTTAAAATCATCAACAAATTTTCGTAGTTAGCAGGGGGATTTCCTTTCTACTTTCTACTTTTTACTTTCTACTTATTTGGATAAGGAGAACAGCACATGACAAACCTGGCACTTTCAGCGGTAGAGGCGCAGCCCGAGATCGAAACCAAGAAGGGGACATACAAAGTCGCTTCGTCGACGCTGGTATTCGATACGACTGATCGTGTTGAGATGCGGAGTATCACCCGGGAGATCGCGGCCTTTGTCGAGCAGGGGCCGGTCCGGGACGGCGTCATCCAGATCTCGTTGCTCCACACGACTGCCGGACTGATGTTGAACGAAACCCAGGGCGCGCTGCTCTCTGACGTGACGTCGATGTTCGAGCAGATGGTTCCCAGTCGGGTTTACTACAAGCACAACGACCCGATGCTCTCTGATTGCGAGCGCAAGAATGCCGATGCCCATCTGCGGGCGGTGGTGGTGGGAAACAGCATCTCGATACCGATCAGCGACGGCAAGCTGGTCCTCGGCACATGGCAGAATGTGCTGATGACCGAATTCGACGGGCCGAACCGGCGCAAGATTCACCTTCAGCTCATGGGAATCTGACAGTCAGAGCTAATCGCTTCCGACAGGCGGGATCAGATTGATCTGGTTCCGCCTTTTTCCTTCATTAGACTATGGCACGTGCCTTTCTGACCGGAGCGACCGGGTTCGTGGGAGCCAATCTGGCGCGCGAACTGCTCTCAGACGGCCACATGGTCAGGGCGCTGGCGCGACCAGGCGGCAACAGGGCGAATCTCGAGGGGCTTCCGGTCGAAATATTCACCGGGGATCTGGATGATGTCGATCTGCTGACCGAAGCGGTCTCCGGCTGCGACGTGGTATTTCATGCCGCGGCGCATTATTCGCTCTGGGCCGTCGACAGGGAAGCCATCTATCGCGCGAACGTCTCCGGGACCGAAAACATCCTCGAGGCGTCCCGGCGGGCCGGGGTCCGGCGCTTCGTGCATACCAGTTCAGTCGCCGCTATCGGCGTGCCTCCGCCGGGAACCGAAGCCACCGAGGAGACACGGACTACCCTCGATCAACTCGTCAGCGATTACAAAAAATCGAAATTCCTGGCCGAGCAGGCAGCCTTGCGCGCCGCGAGCGAAGGTCTCGATGTGGTCATCGTCAATCCGTCGACGCCGGTCGGTCCGTGGGACATCAAGCCGACTCCGACCGGCGAGATCATCGTCCGCTTTCTCGAAGGCCGAATGCCGGCATACGTCCACACCGGGCTCAACCTGATCGACGTGGCCGATGTCGCAAGGGGCCACATCCTGGCGTGGTCGAAGGGGCGCACCGGCGAGCGCTACATTCTCGGCAACCGCAATCTGACCCTCAAGCAGATGCTCGATATGCTGGCCGCGATTACGGGCCGAAAGGCGCCCTCGATCGCTATTCCTCATCTCATCCCGCTGGCTGTCGCATTCGTCGACGAGAAGATCCTGGCCGGATACTTCGGCAAGAAACCCGATGTCTCGCTCTATTCCGTTCAGATGTCGATGAAACCGATGTACTACGATTCATCGAAGGCGGTCAGGGAACTCGGCCTGCCTCAGAATCCCGTTGAAGCGGCGCTCGAGAGGGCGGTAGGATGGTTTGAAAGTAGAAAGTAGAAAGTAAAAAGTAGAAAGTGCTGACTCCGAATACCGCTTGAAATTGGAACTGCATTCTTACCGGCGTCGTGCTCACTTTCTACTTTCTACTTTCTACTTTCTACTTTCTACTTTCTACTTTCTACTTTCTACTTATTTCGGTCCTGAACCCCGAACCTCATCCGAGACTCCCGAGGCGAACTGTTCGAAGTTCTCGCGGAAGAGGCGTGAAAGGTGTTTCGCCTTTTCGTCGTAGGCGGCGGAGTTCTTCCAGGTATTTCTGGGTTTGAGAACCTCTGCCGGTACGTCGGGGCAGGAGGTCGGGACGTGGACTCCGAAGATCGGGTCTGGTTCGGTCGCGACGCCGGTCAGTCTGCCGTCGAGCGCGGCGCGGACCATGGCGCGGGTGTAGGCGATCTTCATGCGCTGCCCCTCGCCGTACGGTCCGCCGGACCAGCCGGTGTTGACCAGCCAGCAGTCGGCCTTGTGCCGGGCGATTCTCTCCCTCAGCAATTCGGCATAAACGCCCGGGTGATGAACCATGAACGGGGCTCCGAAGCAGGTCGAGAAGGTCGCCTGCGGCTCCTTCGAGAGGCCCTTTTCGGTGCCCGCTACCTTGGCCGTGTAGCCCGAGATGAAATGGTACATCGCCTGTTCCGGCGTCAGTTTCGAGATCGGGGGCAGGACGCCGAATGCGTCGGCCGTCAGCATGATGATGTTCTTCGGGTGTCCGCCCATGCCCGTCGGTTCGAAATTGGCGATGTGCGAGAGCGGATAGGCCGCGCGCGTATTCTCCGTCAGCATTCCATTCGAAAGGTCGAGCCGCCGCGTGACCGGATCCATGACCACGTTTTCGAGGACGGTGCCGAAACGGCGGGTGCAGGCGTAGATGTCAGGTTCCGCCTCGGCCGAGAGGTTGATCACCTTGGCGTAACAGCCTCCCTCGATGTTGAAGACTCCGCGATCGGACCAGCCGTGCTCGTCATCGCCGATCAGCCTGCGCTCGGGATCGGCCGAGAGCGTCGTCTTGCCGGTGCCCGAGAGGCCGAAGAAGATCGCCGAATCGCCGTCGCGCCCGATGTTGGCCGAGCAGTGCATCGAGAGCACGCCGCGCAGCGGGAGCAGGTAGTTGAGCAGCGTGAAGATCGACTTCTTGGTCTCTCCCGCATAGCTCGTGCCGCCGATCAGGATCATCCTGCGACCGAAATCCATGAGGATGAAGGTCGATGAGTTTGTCCCGTCCGTTTCCGGGTCGGCAAGACAGCCCGGGGCATTGATGACCGTGAACTCGGGAACGTGGGAGGCTGCCTGGGTCTCCCAGTCCGGTCGCACGAACATATTGCGCGCGAACAGACTGTGCCATGCGTATTCGGTCACAACGCGGATCGGGACCCGGTACTCCGGATCGGCCCCGGCGAAACAGTCCTGCACATAGACCTCGCGGCCCTCTAGATACTTCAGCATCTTCCCGAGAAGCCTGTCGAATCTGGCCGTTTCGATATCCCGGTTGACCTTGCCCCACCAGACATGCTTTTCCGACGACGCCTCGCGCACGATGAACTTGTCGTTCGGCGACCGGCCCGTATGCTGCCCCGTCAGGACGACCAGCGGTCCCAGGTGCGCGATCTCTCCCTCGCCTCTCCGTACCGAATGCTCGTACAACTCGCCTGACGTAAGATTCCAGTATGAGTGCCTGATCTTTTCGATGCCGTGATTGCTCAATTCATAAGAACTTGGATTCCAACCTGATTTCTCTGCCATGGTGCTCCTTTGACTTTCCCTGATCATCGATCATGGTCATACCAATTGGCCCCAAAATCGATGAAAGCGCGGTCTGCGGCCGCGCTTAATGAGTATTTATGAAATTTATTGCGCCATAACGATAGCTAAAAACAGGGCGGAAGTAAAACAGCGCGAAGCGTCGATTATTCGCTTTCCGGGGGCGGCGGGGAAGGCGATTTCATACGCAGAAAATAGATGATGGAAAGGACGAGAACGATAGTTGCGGCGGCGCCGCCTTCGACGCCGTATGCGCCGCCGGAGAGCCAGAACGGCTGCAGGCCGGCCGAGATGAGCAGCGGTTTTTGCGGGATGGTGAGCCCGCTGACCGGAATGCCGAAGAAGGCTCCCATCATCCAGTTCCAGGTGAAGTGCAGGGCTGTCGGGAACCAGAGCCGGCGCGTTTTGAGGTAAGCTACGGCCAGCCAGATGCCGGCCAGGGCTGTGTTGGCCGTCGAGAAGAACGTGCGGCTCGGATTTTCCCAGTGGGCGAACCCGAAGATGATCGAAAAGAGCAGCACCGGAACCGCCGGGTGGGTTCCTCGAAGCAGCGTCTGAAACGGATAGCCGCGATAGACGATCTCCTCGAAGGCGCCTGCGAGGATGAGCAGGGCGAGCGCCATCAGGACCTCGCCGGCGACGGCGAGCAGGCCGCTCCGATCGATCCCCGCGCCGCCCATCCAGACGTGGTTCGGGCGGACGCGGATAGCTCCGAAGATCAGCTGAATCAGGACGATGAGCGTGATCATCGTCGCCGCGACGACGATGCCATGCGCAATCTCTCCGATCCATCCGGGGCGGAGATCGAAACCCAGCGAGCCGAGCGGCAGCCGTTCAAGAAAATGCAGGCAGATCCACGAGATGAAGACGGTCCAGAGGATGATCAGGACATAGGTCATGAGCATTCCGAAGCTGATATCGAAGACCGCCCCGCCGGCGGGCTCGCCGCTCGATCCGCCGCGCGAGAGAATCAGGTATGGAGCATTGACCAGCGCGGCGAAGATCAGCGCCCGCCATCCGCTCCTCAGCAGTTTCGTCTCGCGGTTGTAAAAGATTGAAAGGGGAGTCATGTTCGCCGGACATTTTATCCCGTCCGATCAGGAAAATCGCGTCAAACCGGTGCTCATGCGGGCCCCGGTGATTTAAAATCATGGGACGACATCTATCGGGGAGAGCGCGATGAAAGACCAGATCAGGCAGTCCGACCAGAAAGAAGCCCGCCGCCGCTATGTGCGACGCCGGCTGCGAATAGTCCTGCTTTCGCTGGCGACGGTGATCCTCTTCGGGCTGCTCTTCGTTCAGGCGGCCTTCAACACTCTGCCGTGGTTCACGCCGTCTTCGGCCGGCGAGACGCTGACCCTCTACGCGCTTTCGACGATCAACTTCCTGGCCTTCGTCGTGCTGCTGATGGTGCTGGTCCGGAACATCATCAAGCTGCGACGCGAGAGGCTCGAGAAGCGGCTCGGATCGAGGTTCAAGACGAGGCTCGTCATCTATTTCATATCGCTCTCGCTGTTGCCGGTGATCTTCCTCTTCTTCGCCACGACGGGGCTGATCAATCGCAGCATCGACAAATGGTTCAGCCTGCCGGCGAACGAGATGCTGACCAATGCCTGGCAGATTCAGAATGCTTACGTCAGCGGAGAGCAGAAGGACCTGGCCGGCATCGCCACGACGATCTCGAGGCTGCTCTCGGCCGCCGGCGGAGAGAGTCCGGGCAGGCTGATCGGAGCTGAGCTGGAGACGCAGCAGCTTGCCCTGGCGCAGTATTTCAACAGCGAGGGCAGGCTGATCGCCCAGCGCTCGCGGATCGGCGTCTCAGGCGACAGCGTCGATACGGTGCTGGCCGAAGCGCGTAGTCGCGCCCTGGCCGGCGAACGGTTCGACAGCCAGATAGCCCGGGATGGAAAGCAGGAGATACTGCTCGTCGCCGCCTCGCCCGTCGCCGATGGAGGCGCTCTGGTCATCGCCCAGCAGGTCTCGCCGAACCTCGTCGGCAGCGTTCAGAAGATCCGCGAGTTCATGGGATACTATGAATCGTTGCGCAACGAGCAGAAGGGCTATCGCAGCACTTCGCTGCTGACGCTCTCGCTGATCACGCTGCTCGTGCTCTTCATCGCATACTGGCTTGCGCTCTATGTTTCGCGTGGAATCGCCGAGCCCGTCCGCAGGCTGGCCGAGGCGACCGAGCAGATCAGGCGCGGCGATCTGAGTTACAGGACCGAAGTCGACGGCGACGATGAACTGGCCACCCTGGCCAATTCGTTCAACGACATGACGGGCGAGCTGGCGGAGAAGCGGTCTCAGATCGAGCAGTCTGCGGCCAGTCTGCAGCAGACAAATCAGGAACTGGACGACCGGCGGCGCTACATCGAGACCGTGCTGCAGAGCCTCTCAGCCGGCGTCATTTCGCTCGACGAGCATGCCAGCGTGACGACGATCAATGAGGCGGCGCTGCGGCTGCTGCACATCGAGACCGCGCCGCAGACCGGAGTGGCTCTCGAGCAGTTGCTTCCCGAGGCTCAGCGCGAGGAGCTCCGCCGGATGATCGTCCGCGCCGCACGCACCAGGTCGGTCACCCGCGAAGTCCATTTCACGCTCGCCAATCAGGCCAAGCTCGACGCCTCAGTGACCGTCACCGCCCTCGAAGACCCGGGAGGGCAGGCTCGCGGCGCGGTGATCGTGCTCGAGGATCTGACGGAACTGATCGAAGCGCAGAAGCGCGCCGCCTGGAGCGAGGTGGCAAGGCGCATGGCTCACGAGATCAAGAACCCTCTGACGCCGATCCGCCTTTCGGCCGAGCGACTGGCCAAAAACCTGCTCGGCGACGGCAGCCCCTCGAACGGCCGGCCGCTCGAATGCCTGAGCGATCGCCAGACACGGCTCGTCCGCGAATGCACCGGAATGATCGGCACCGAAGTCGCCACGCTTCAGCGCATGGTCGACGAGTTTTCCAGCTTCGCCCGCCTGCCGAGCGCGAAACTCGAAACGTCTTCCCTCAACGGGGTCGCCGAATCGGCCGTCAGACTGTATGATGAGCGACTCGAAGGAGTCCGGCTCGAAACGGAATTCACCGACGATCTGCCTCCAGTCGCCATCGATGCAGAGCAGATCAAACGACTGATCGTCAACCTGATCGAAAACGCCGCCGAGGCTCTCGGCGGCTCGGTTCCGGACGGGCGCATCGTCGTGCAGACACGAAACGCTGCCGACCGCGACGCTGTCGAGCTGATCGTCGCCGACAACGGTCCCGGCATTCCGCACTCAGATCGGGAACGCGTCTTCGATCCGTATTTTTCGACGCGCAAGCGGGGAACCGGCCTCGGACTGGCGATCGTCAGTCACATCGTCGCAGAACATCACGGCCGCATTCGACTTCAGGATAATCTGCCGCGCGGCGCAAGATTTATCGTAGAATTGCCGGTCACTGTCTAGTTTGTAGTAAAGTTCGGAGTACCGTTTTCAGGCGGGTTTTATCACTCTATGGCCCATTCGATTTTAATCGTCGATGATGAACCGGGAATCCGGCAGTCGCTGACCGGCGTGCTGGAGGACGAGGGATTCGCCGTCTCTTCGGTCGGAAGCGGAGAGGATTGCCTGCGCGCGCTCGAACATCGACTCTATTCCTGCATCCTGCTCGATGTCTGGCTGCCCGGGATCGACGGACTGGAGACGCTCGAGCGCCTCAAGGTCATCTATCCCGACGTCAGCGTGGTCATGATCTCGGGACATGGCAGGATCGAGACGGCGGTTCGGGCGACCAAGCTCGGCGCCTTCGACTTCATCGAGAAACCGCTTTCGCTCGAAAAGACGGTCCTCGCCGTCAAGAACGCTATCCGGCAGCGCGAGCTGGAAACGGCCAATTCGGAGATGCAGGCCAAGCTCAACCGGAGCTATGTCATGATCGGCGAATCGGTGCCGATGCGCGCGCTGCGCCAGCAGATCGCCTTCGCCGCTCCGACCAGCGGCCGCGTTCTGATCTACGGCGAATCCGGGACGGGCAAGGAACTCGTCGCCCGGGCGCTTCACGAACGCTCGCTGCGCGCCGCTCAACCGTTCATCGAGATCAACTGCGCGGCGATTCCCGAGGAGCTGATCGAATCCGAGCTCTTCGGCCACGTCAAAGGAGCTTTCACCGGAGCCACCCAGGCCAAGCGCGGTAAGTTCGAGCGCGCCGACGGCGCGACGCTCTTCCTCGACGAGGTCGGCGACATGAGCCTCAAGACCCAGTCGAAGGTCCTGCGCGTACTCGAGGAGCAGCGCTTCGAACCGGTCGGTTCCGAAGTCTCGGTGACCGTCGATGTCCGGCTCATCTCCGCGACCAACAAGCGCCTCGAGGCCGAGATCGAGCGGGGACACTTCCGCGCGGACCTCTTCTACCGGCTCAACGTGATTCCCTTCGAGATCCCTCCGCTGCGCGAAAGGCTCGACGACGTGCCGCTGCTGGTCGAACATTTCAATCAGGAGTTCTCGCTGACCAACAAGCGGCTTCCCAAGGTCTTTCTGCCGTCGGCCATCGAGCGCATGCAGAGCTACTCGTGGCCGGGCAATGTCCGCGAGCTGCGCAACACGGTCGAGCGCGTCATCATCATGCATACCCGCAGCGAGATCGAGGCCGACGATCTGCCTATCCTGAGCGCCGATACTCCGCCCGCCTCGAGCTACAACTTCGATTCCTATCGTGAAGCTTCGGAGACCTACGAGCGGGAATACATCCTCCGCAAACTGGCCGAGACCGACGGCAACATCTCGCGGACGGCGGAGATCATGGGCATCGACCGGAGCCACCTCTACCGCCGGATGAAGAGCCTCGGCATCCAGCGCCCGTAATGTCTCTGCTTTATCCTGGAGCGTCGAATCCAGATGCCCGAAAAACTGACCATGCCGAAATTCCGGCAGCGACTGCTCGCGAGATATTTCGTCAGGCTGCACATGACGCTGATCCTCGGAGCGGTCGTTCTGTCGGGCGTCATCACGAGCAAGCTGCTTTTGTTGGCGGGGCTGCGTTCGATGGCGATCCGGTATCCGATCGCCGTCCTGCTGGCTTATCTGGTCTTCTTCGTGCTGATCCGTCTCTGGCTGTGGTATGTCGGGATCAGCCCGCAGGCTCGCGAATCGACTGCTGACTCGGGCGGTTTCATCCCTGACATCTCGCCCGGCATCGACATCGGTTCGCGAGGGACTGGATGGGGCGGTTTCGGAGGAGGAACTTCGGGCGGGGGAGGCGCGAGCGACAGTTGGGGCGAATCGGCCTCGGAGTGGCTCTCATCCACGGAGCCGCCTCCGTCAGCCTCCCCGGGATCTTTCAGTCTCGGCGGATCAGGCTCTTCTTCCGGCAAAGGTTCGGGCGGCAGTCTCTTCGATCTGGATCTTGGGGATGACGGGTGCCTGCCGATAATCGTCATGATCCTGCTGGCAGCTCTGATACTGCTGATCTTCGGATCGGCCGCCTGGCTCATCTACCAGGCACCGGCGATCTTCGCAGAGGCCGCGTTCGAGGCGGCTCTCGCATCGGGCCTCATCCGTGCCTCAAAGGGGATCGACAGCCCTGACTGGAAGGGGAGCATTCTTAAGGCGACGTGGCTGCCTTTTGTGCTGGTCCTCGTCATGTCGATCGCCCTCGGCTGGACAGTCAATGAGTTCTGCCCGGACGCCGCCACGATCAGAGAAGCCTTCCTGATCTGCGGGTAAACGCCGGTTCTCACGGCTTGAACGGCCAGATGCTGGTGATGAAGACGGTCGAGAGGATCCAGAGCAGCAGATTGAGCGGGACGCCGACTCTCAGAAAATCCGCGAAGCGGTACTGTCCGGGTCCGTAGATCATCGTATTGGTCTGGTAGCCGACGGGCGTCATGAAGCTGCCCGAGGCGGCGAAGACGACGGCCATCAGGAACGGGCGCGGGCTGCCGCCGAGTCCCTCGGCGACTCCGATTGCGATCGGCGCGAGCAGCGCTGCCGTCGCGTTGTTCGACATGACGTTGGTCAGGAGCGTGGTCAGCAGGTAGAGCGTGGCGACGATGGCTATCGGCCCGAATGATCCGAGCGTGGAGACGAGCAGGTTCGAGAGCAGCATGGCCGCGCCGGTCTTTTCGAGCGCGGTCCCCAGTGCCAGCACGCCGGCGAGCAGGAAGATGACCTTCCATTCGATCGACCTGTAGGCCTCTTCGAGCGTGATGCATCCGGTCAGAATCATCAGGATACAGCCGCAGATGGCGCTGACGACGATCTTCATGATTCCGAGCGCGGCCAGCAGGACGACTCCGGTGATGATCAGCATGGAGGTCAGGATCTTGCTTCTGCGAAATGTCTGACGTTCGATCTCCGAGACCACGACGAAGGCGTCGTCGTGTCTCGAGAGCGAGGCCAGGAATTCCTTGCGGGCCTTGAGCAGCAGCGCGTCGCCGGGCAGCAGTCTTCGTGTCTCGAGAGTTTCGTGGACGAGCTTTCCGCGGCTGCGGATGGCGAGCGCCGTCGCGCCGTAGGTCGCCTTGAATTCGGTGTCCCTGAGCGACTTTCCGATGAGCGGCGAGGTCGGCCCGATGACCGCCTCAACGAGCATCGTGTCCTCCGATTCGAGATCCCTGTCGAGCAGGCTCGTCTCGGCCCGCAGTGAAATCCCGACTCGTTTCTGAAGCGCCCTCAATTGTTCGATATTGCTCCGCACCTTGAGGACATCCTGGGCTTCGAGGATGAATTCGGGCGGAGGGAACGGGATCTTTCTGTCGTCTCTGGCAACTTCGAGGATGTCGATCTCGAGGTCGCGAACGATCGGTGACTCGCCGATCGGCTTGCCGACCGATTTGGCGTCCGGTGAAAGGACGATCTCCGTCAGGTAGTCCCGCATGCCGAAGGTCTGGGTCAGGTCCTCGGGAGCGCGCCGGCTCGGGAGCAGGTGGATGCCGATGAAGAGCATGTATCCGATCCCTGCCAGCGCCTGAATCAGACCCAGGCGCGACATCTCGAACATCGAGAATGCGGGCTGGCCGTGCCGTTCGGCGATCGAGCTGACAAGGATGTTGGTCGATGTTCCGATCAGCGTGCAGACTCCGCCGAGCATCGAGGCGAACGAGAGAGGCATCAGCAGTTTGGTCGGGCTAGACTTCGAGTTGCGCGCGGCCTCGATGACTACCGGCATGAGGATGGCGACCACCGCCGTGTCGTTGATGAACGCCGACATCGCCGCGGAGGCGAGCATCATGGCCACAGTGGCCACCCAGAGATTCCATTTGCTCAGTCTATAAAGGACCGTACTGATGAAGTTCAGCGCACCCGATCGGTAGAGACCCGAACTGAGGATGAACATCGCCGCTACGGTGACCGTCGCTGTGTTGCTGAAGCCGGCGATCCCATCCTCCGGGGTTATCACTCCGGCGACGAGCAGGACGGCCATCAGGATGAGCGCGACAAGATCGACCGGCAGCTTCTCCGAGACGAAGAGCACGACGGCGACAATAACCACAAGGAGGACGAAGATGATCTGCAGGGTCATAAGCGCCTCGGCTTTGGGGGACTCCTCACCGGCAATCGACCGATTTTCCGACCGATCGCATCCGACGGATAGTTGATAAACAATGACAGATGTTAAAATGAGCGCAGAAACTTCACCGGACCTGCGATGTAGATGGTCTATGCGAACCGCGACATCGGGCACAGTCTTTATGCGCTACTGTGCGGGCTAAAAACTGATTCTTCCTGACAATGCTAGCAGCAGCCTTACAAGTTGAACAGCTCAAACTGATCTTCGAGCGAATCGGTCCGGCACACGACAGGCTCGTTGCCGATCTCGAGGACGCCTGGCGGACGATGGAGGATCTGCTCAGGCGGCAGATCGACCGGATCGATCGAACCGAGCAGGCGGCGTCTGCCGTTCCCGGGCTCGAGCTGTATCAGAGCAAGCGTTCCGAGCTGAGCGGCAATATTTTCGGCGAAGCGCATCAGCAGTGGGAAGCGCATAAACCGTATAAACGGACTCTGCTGGCGATCGACGCATTCGAGCTGAACCTGGCCGAGATCGTCGGCGCGCTGCCCGAGACGATCGGCATCAACGGCCGGCAGATGATCGATCTGCTCGGCGAACACAACCCCGGCGGATGGAAAAGCCGGCTCGTCAGATTGCGCAGGAAGGAGCGCCCGGTCCGGCTGGCTGGCTCGATCAGGGACCAGCTGCGCGAACTCTCCGATGCGAGGCTCAGGACGATCGGGGACTTTCTGGTCGTCATCGCGCGCGGGGCCCACCAGATAAGGACCAACTGGAATGTCGCGCGCGGCGCCCTCGATTCGTGGGCCGCGGGCGAATCCGATCCCGCACGCATGGCCGCTGCCTGGAGGAAGGAATATCGCGCGACCCTCGATCTTATCCGGCGCGGCGGCGAAGCGCTCGACAAGATCCGTCTCTGGAAAAGCTCCACCGTCGAGAATCTTGCGGACAGACTTCTCTCGAGCGTCCTTCTGAAAGGCGATCCCGACCGCGCGGCCGAGGTCAAGGTCGGGCGAGAGGAGTGCCTGTCGCACTGGAGAGATCAGTTGCGAGCCGTTGAATCGGAGATGCAGATGGAGCTCTCGATCGTTTCGTGCGAAGCCGGGCTGATCACCGGTGCCATCGAAACCCTCGATGAACTGCACTCGGAGAGGTCGGGGCTGATCGCCGAACTCGACGAATTCATCCAGTGGCTGGGCGAGCAGAACAGGATTCTGGCCGGCGAAGTTATACCTCCGGCGCGGAGAAACTGGGTGCCGGCCGCGACCCGCCTCGACGAATGGGAGCGGTATTTCAGATCGAGGATCAACCAACTGCCCGAATCGGTCGAGTTTTACAAGGATTTCACCCCGCTGCCCGATCCGGAACGCGGAAGAAAGACGGTCGATCCGCGCGAGATCGGACAGCGCGCTTATGATCGCGTCGGCCGGCAACTCTTCACGACCGTCTTCAAGGATCTCGAGACCGCCAATCAGCGCGTAGTCCAGTCGATCGAGATGGCTCGCGAGGTCATCCGCTACGGGCTGGAGGCCGAAGGCGGCGAGCCCGAATCCGATCAGCGCGTACGCGAGGACGCGCTCCGCAACGCGCGGTCGCTGCTCGAACATTATCGCAAGGAGACCACTGACTGGCAGCCCGAATACGATCCGCGTCTGGCCGGGACGCTGGCCAGGGTCTTCAATGAATCGAGAATGATCCTCAGCCGCGACCGGCTCGGCATTCTGGCCCACCTCTTCCAGCAGGGGATTCTCAATTCGATCACCGGCAGATCGGGCCGGTTCGACGAGCTCGCCCGCGAAATCCTTCATCGAGCCTATCTCTGGTTTCTGGATCGGCTCGAATCCTTTCAGACCTATATCGGCTGGAAAGCGGATGTCAGTGAAGGGGAGCCGGAGGTCATCACTCGTTCGTTTCTGCCCGACGAGTACATTCTGGATCAGAGCGCCCGGCAACTGCCGGCGATCTACCGCCGTCTCTTCAATTTCGATCCGATCAAGGACCCTCGTTTTCTGATCGGCAGGGAACGCGAGATGGAGGCCATCGCTGAGGCCCGCCGGTTCTGGGAGGCCGGCAGATACGTCGCGGTGATCATCGTCGGAACGCGCGGCAGCGGCAAGACCAGCCTCATCAACTGCGCGCTCAAGACCACGCTCACGGATCTCGACATCATCCGCGGAGAGTTCAACCGACGGCTGACGACCGAGGACGAGCTCCGCCGCTACCTCGCAGACATGTTTCAGATCGACGATCCCGCCAACCTCGAGTCGTTCCTGCTCGAAAAGAAGCGCGTCATCATCATCGAGGAGCTCGAAAGGACATACCTTCGCCGGACGGGAGCCTACGGCGCTGTTCGCGCCCTCCAGCGACTGATCGCCGCAACCTGCTCGACGACGCTCTGGATCATCGTCACCAATCGCAGCGCTTTCCGATTCCTCAATTCGTTCGTCAATCTCGGCAAGACGTTCTCACATCGGATCAATGCCGCCAACGTCAGCACTGAGGTTCTCCGCAAGGCCATCCTCCTCAGGCATAACCTCTCCGGACTTCGGCTCAGCTTCGCTCCGCCGCCTGAAAAGACCGCCTGGAACCGCCGCCTCCTGCGGCAGCTCCCCGGCCAGACCGACCCCGAGAAGATCTTCTTCGATGTCCTCGCCCGCGAGACCGAGGGCGTCTTCCGCGCCGCCTTCGAAATCTGGATGGGCTACATCGATCGCATCGATTCCGGCATCCTTTATATGAAACCTCTCGTCTCGCCGGATCTCAGGGCAGTCACCGGCGAACTCGACCAGTTCGATCTCTTCTCGCTCGCCGCCATCCTCCAGCACGGCAGCCTCACCCCCGAGGAACACGCTGCCGTCTTTCAACTCAATATCTCCAGCAGCCGCGCCCAGATGGACGAAATGGTCGCCCGTGAAATCATCGAACCCGACCCCGGACGCCCCGGCTTCCGTATCCGCCCCGAAGCCCGACGCATCGTTACCGAAACCCTCTATCAACATAACCTCCTCTGATGAGAGGAAATTTCCAGTTGCCGGTTTTTTTTGAATGTTTCAGAATGTTCTTAATCGTGCTTGAACCAATAATTCTGGTGCAATCCTGAAGACTGGAAACTTCCTCCCTCCTTGCATTCACTTAGTGTATTTTGTACACTGTCGGCATCGTGTACGAAGTACACTAAGTGACGGGTAAAGCGAGGAAGAAGAAAGGGGGGATCGAATGAGCGGAACGGCGGCGGGAGCAGTGAGTGAGGTTAGAGCGATCGATGAGTATCTGAGCCTGGGCGAGGCTGAGGTGGCGGAGCGGATCCGGGAGGCGAAGC
>CALBSU010000624.1 GCA_937967285.1 uncultured Acidobacteriota bacterium | reverse complement strand
CCAATAAACCCGGAGAAGGATTTATGTTCAGGACGATTCTGAATTACACACTCATCGCATCGACGATCCGTCTGGCCACGCCGCTGGTGCTGGCGGCGCTCGGAGGGCTCTATTCGGAGCGCAGCGGCGTGATCAACATCGCGCTCGAAGGAATGATGCTGGCCGGCGCATTCACGGCGGCGGTCGTGACGGTCTTTACGGCCAATCCGTGGATCGGTCTGCTGGCGGCGCTGGTCGCAGGGGCCCTGGTTGCGGCGCTTCACGGCGTGGCAACGATCAATTACCGCGCGGATCAGGTGGTCAGCGGAACGGCGATCAACATCCTTTTTCTCGGCGTGCCGGCGCTTCTCTCCGGCGCATTCTTCGAATCGACCGGCGCCACCCCGCAGCTTCCCCGCGATCAGGTGCTGCCCGATGTGAACATCTTCGACGCCGCGACATCGCCGGTGCTGGCTTCGATCTTCAATCAGAAACCGCTGGTCTATCTGGCCGTTCTGGCCGTCGTCTGTTCGGTCTTCGTTCTCAAACGCACCCGCTTCGGACTGAGGCTGCGTGCGGTGGGAGAAAATCCCGAGGCCGCCGACACCGCGGGAGTAAGCGTGGTCAGGATGCGGTATGCCGGCGTGATCATCTCCGGCGTCCTTGCGGCTCTCGGCGGAGCCTATCTGTCGATCGGTCAGAACTCGCTCTTTACCAGAAACATGACTGCCGGGCGCGGATTCATCGCCCTGGCCGCGCTGATCTTCGGGAAGTGGGATCCGGTCGGTGCGCTGCTCGCATGCATCCTCTTCGGTTTCGCTGAGGCGCTCTCGATCAGAATGCAGGGGACCGTAAATATCCCCAATCAATTCATCCAGATGATCCCTTATGTCCTGACGATGGTGGTTCTGGCCGGACTGATCAGACGGGCCACTCCGCCACGGGCGCTCGGCGTTCCGTACGTCAAAGAATGAGTAGAAAGTAAAAAGTAGAAAGTATAAAGTTAGGATGAATTTGGGGAGTCTCTATTCATACCGGAGAATTCATATATGAACAGTGAGCAGATTTTCGATCGTGTGCAGGTCTCCGCCAGGTACATCCGGGAGAGGATCGGGGACGAGGTCGATGTGGCGGTCGTTCTCGGATCCGGGCTCGGATCCTTCGCCGAGACGCTGCGCGATCCCGTCATTATCCCCTACGAGGAGATTCCGGATTTCGTCCGTTCGACGGTCGAAGGCCATTCCGGAAGGCTGGTCTACGGGAAACTGCAGGATTCCGATATCAGGGTAGCGGTGATGCAGGGCCGATTCCATTATTACGAAGGCTACTCGATGGACGAGGTGACATTGCCGATCAGGGCTTTCGGCCTGATGGGAGTCCGCAAACTGGTCCTGACCAATGCTGCGGGCGGGATCAATCAGAACTTCAAGGCCGGGGACTTCATGCTGATCAGCGATCATATCAATTTCATGATGATCAGCCCCCTGCGCGGCCGGCACGACCATCGACTGGGCGACAGATTTCCGGATATGACAGAGGTTTATGCAAGGGAATACCGTCAGATCGCCCAGGAGGAGGCAGGCGCTCTGGGCTTACAGCTCCATGCCGGAGTCTACATGGCGCTCCAGGGGCCGAACTACGAAACGCCGTCCGAGATCAGGATGATGCGCCTGCTGGGGGCGGATGCGGTCGGAATGTCAACGGTGCCCGAAGCTATCGTGGCGCGTCAAATGGGCATGCGCATACTCGGCATATCGCTCATCACCAACGCCGCGGCAGGCATGGAAGACGAGCCGATCAATCATGAGGATGTCATGCAGATGGGCTATCGCGTCAGCGAGCAGTTCAGCGGGCTTATCTCGAGGATCCTGGCCAGGCTGTAGGCGCGAGTCATTCATGACTGGAATATATCAATGATAATTGGAATTTGCGGCGGAACCGGATCCGGGAAGACAACCGTCGCCCGGCGCATTCTTGAGACCGTCAGCAGCGAGCACGTCGCGTTCCTCCAGCATGACAGCTATTACCGGAACCTCGGCGACATGCCGCTCGAATTGCGGCACTCGATCAACTTCGACCATCCGGACGCGCTGGACAACGAGCTCTTCGTCAATCACATCAGAGCGCTCAAGGCGGGCGAAGCGATCGACATGCCGGTCTATGATTTCTCGACTCATCAGAGACGGATCGATTCGATCCGTGTCGAGCCGAAACCGATCCTGATCATCGAGGGGATACTGATCCTGGCCGATCCGGCGCTGCGCGAACTGATGGACATCCGGATCTTCGTCGATACCGCCGGGGACCTGAGATTCATTCGCCGCCTGCAGCGCGACGTGCAGGAGCGCGGACGCGATGTCGAAATGGTCATTCGACAGTACCTTGAAACCGTCAGGCCGATGCACGAACAGTTCGTCGAACCGTCCAAACGTTATGCCGATGTCATCATTCCGGAAGGCGGTTATAATGAAGTCGGCATCGACCTGATCTCAGGCAGGATCAGGAATCAGTTGAATCAGGAGATCGAGAGGATCAGGCACCAGGTTTGATGAAGACAAGAATCGAAGAACTGATTAAGGTCGCCAGATCGGCCCGCGAGCGGGCATATGCGCCGTATTCCGGATTCAGGGTCGGCGCGGCCGTCGAAACAGCGGACGGCAAGGTTTATGCGGGCTGCAACGTCGAGAATTCAAGTTACGGACTGACCGTCTGCGCTGAGCGGACGGCCCTGGCGAAGGCCGTTTCCGAGGGGGAGCGGCATTTTGTAAGGATCGTAGTGATCGCCGAGACGAAGATCCCCGTTCCTCCATGCGGGGCCTGCCGTCAGGTGATACTCGAACTGTGCGGAAAGGACGTCGAAGTCGTCCTGGCGAATATCGATGGGCAGAGGGTGGTAACGGATATTTCCAGCCTCCTCCCGATGCCGTTCGACAAGAGTCTTCTCTGATACGACCGTTCGGTTTGTTATGTGCCCTGTCATCCCGGCCCTGGCGACCGGCCTGCTGATATTACTGTCGCCTCAGAATCAGCTCAACGAGGGACGCGCTGTCTCCTACGTTCAACAGTTGCAGGTGCAGCAGCTCGACCGAAATCTGCCTCCCTCGACATTCGGCAACTGGATCCGGCAGATCGCCGGCGCCGATACGGGGCTGACCTGGATGATGACCGATTGCGGAGTGCAGCCGGCCGGCCGCCGCGAGGTTCCGGCCTGCGTTGAGGTCAACGGCATTCTGCCGAATCTGCGCAAGTTCGCGGTCGTGGTCAGGATCGGGACCACGAGCGGCGGGATCGACGGACGACCGGCGGTTCAGTTTTCGATCATCGAAGAGAAAGGGAAGCTCTTCGATGCCCCGTCCCTCCGCGATCTGGGCGAGATGTTGAGGATGAGGGTGATCAAGCCGCGGAGGCGGCCGGTGGTTCTGCCCCGGTTGCCGGAGAGGCGAGTCCCTCTGCCGCTGCCAGTCTGGTCGAAGATCGATGCCCAGCAGCCCGGTGAATCGCCCGGCATCAATCCTCCGCACCTGGCGATGCCTTCACCGGTCCCGACGCGGGTCAGCGAGGGGGCCTTGATCGGCAGCGCGCTGGTCCGCGTGGTTCCTGATTATCCCCTCCTGGCGCGGCAGAACCGTATCACGGGGCAGGTGACGGTGCAGGTCACGATCGCCGAGGACGGCCGAGTTGTCGAAGCCGCTGCGGTCTCGGGCCCTCCCGTTCTGAGAACTGCCGCCGAGGTTGCCGCCAGGAAATGGATCTTCCGGCCGACCATTCTCAACGGCAACCCTGTGCGCCTGCAGGGCAATCTGACATTCGTTTTTACGCAACCTTGATTACCGGAGGACTGCTTGAAACCCAAACCGAAGATTAACAAACCGCCGGTCCTCTTCACTGAGACCCAGAAACTGCTGACGGCGATCGAAAAGAAGGCCGGGGCGCCGATGATCGCATACTGGGACGGGCCGAACGGTTCGGTCTGCCCCGACGATGTGCTGACCTTCTATGCTCTGCTGCGCCACATCGGCCGGCAGCCGGAGCTCTTGCTCTTCATCAAGTCCGACGGCGGCAACGGCATGGCGGCTCTGCGGATCGTCCACCTGCTGCGCCAGTACTGCGATCGTCTGACGGTTCTCGTTCCGCTCAACTGCGTCTCGGCCGCGACCATGATCTCGCTCGGCGCCGACGAGGTCCGGATGGGGCCGCTCGCTTTTCTCTCCGCCGTCGATACTTCGCTGACCCACGACCTCTCGCCGATCGACATCAACAACAACCGTGTCAGCGTCAGTCTCGACGAACTGAGCCGGATCATCAATCTCTGGCGCAAGGAGGCGAAGGGAAGCGGAAACAACCCTTACGACGCCATCTTCAATCATATCCACCCGCTGGTCATCGGCGCCGTCGACCGCAGCAGTTCGCTCTCGATCCGGCTCTGCCGCGAGATCCTCTCCTATCACATGACAGAGAAGAAGAAGGCCGATCGCGTCAGCAAGATCCTCAATGCGGACTATCCCTGGCATTCATACCCGATTACGATCAAGGAGGCCCAGCGGATCGGCCTCAATGCGACGCCGCTGGATCAGGATATCAATGATATGCTGCTCGAGTTGCACGAGATATACTCGGAGATGGGCCAGCGGGCGCTGACCGATTATGACGAGCGGAACTATCATGACAACGAGATCCTGAATATCATCGAGGGGCGGGGACTGCAGCTCTTCTACCAGTCGGACAAGGACTGGCACTATCGCTCCGACGAACGCCGCTGGATCTCGATGAACGACAACAGCTCCTGGCGGCGAGTCGAGAGGAAGGGCGGGCAGATCGTCAACAAGGTCCTGCACATCAGATGATTCGATTTCATGGCAACTGAGGAAAGTTTGATCAAGATCCTGTCAAGGTTATCGGTAAGCCTGCTGGTTGCGGTTCTGCTTTTCTCCGGATGTGAGCGGAAGCCTCCGGAGGAAACGGGAGAGACGATCGACCTGCTGGTCACCGGCGGTACGATAGTCACGATGGATGCCGGGTGGAAAGTGATTCCCGACGGCTACATCGCAGTCAGGGGAGACCGGATACTCTCCCTCGGCCCGATGACCGAGCTGCCTCCGTATCGCGCCGTTACCAGAATCAGGGCGTCCGGAAGGCTGATCACGCCCGGCCTGATCAACGGCCACACGCACATTCCGATGACGCTCTTCCGCGGAGTCGCCGACGATCTCCGCCTGCAGGAATGGCTCGAAAAGTACATCTTTCCGGCCGAGGCCGCGAACGTGGACCGCGATTTCGTCATCGCCGGGACCCGCCTCGGGCTCGCCGAGATGATCCGCGGAGGTACGACCACCTACGTTGATATGTACTACTTCGAGGATGCGATCGCCGAGGAGACGCGCCACGCAGGCCTGCGTGCGGTTCTCGGCGAGACCGTCCTGGATTTTCCAGCGCCTGACAACAAATCCTGGAAAGAGGCGATCGATTACACTTCGAAGTTCGTCGGCAGATGGAAGGGGGATCCGCTGATCACCCCTGCGATCGCGCCGCATGCTCCATACACCGTCAGCACCGAGCACCTCGAAGAGGTCAGGAATTTCTCCGTGAAGAACGGGGTTCCGCTGCTCACTCACGTCGCCGAAGCCCCGACCGAGACGGAATTCGTTAAAAAGAAGTTCAAAACCACACCCGTCAAATACCTCGACGGAATCGGGTTGCTCTCGAAGAATGTGATCGCCGCGCATGTGGTTCACGTCAATGATTCCGATATCGATCTGCTCAGGAGCAGGGAGGTCGGCGTGGTCCATTGTCCGCAGTCGAACATGAAGCTCAGCTCGGGAGTCTCTCCCGTGGTCAGGATGCTGGACAAAGAAATTCGACTGGGCATCGGCACCGACGGAGCGCCATCGAATAACGATCTCAGCATGTGGGAGGAGATAGATACGGCCGCCAAGCTGCATAAGCTGATCAACTCCGACCCGACGGTGCTCAAGGCGCGCGATGCCTTCATGCTGGCAACCATCGGCGGGGCGCGGGCAATCCATCGCGAGGATCAGATCGGCTCGCTCGAGACGGGGAAGAAGGCCGACTTCATCATCATCGATTCGGATGCACCTCATCTCATACCAAGGTATAATGTCTATTCACATCTCGTGTACACGACCAAGGCATCCGATGTCAGGGATGTGGTCGTCAACGGGAGAATTCTGATGAGGGACCGCAATCTGCTGACCCTCAGTGAATTCGATATCAGAAACGTGGCGCGCCGCTATCAGCAGCGCGTAAGCGAAAGCCTGAAGAACAGCGGACAATAACCGCTCTTCTGCAGACCGGAACCATGAAAAGAATTTTCAGTGCGATATTCCTGATCTTCGTGATGACATCCGCGCTGCCGGCAGGCGCTCAGCAGAACGAACCCGTTCAGGAGAAGAAGACGGAGACGACAGCGGAACAGCTGATCACCAGGGGCAAAGGCTACTACCGGACGGCGAAGTTCCAGCTCGCCCTCGATCAGTTCGAGGCGGCGCTCAAGATCGAGCCGGAGAATGACGAGGCGCTCGGACTGGCGGCTGTAACATCATTCCGACTGGACAACCAGACGGCCTCTCGCGAATACTTCAGGCGCCGAGCTGAGCTCCCGAACCAGAAGGCGTCGGTCAGGGCCTTCTGCTACTACCGTGTGGCATTGACTCACTGGCGGGAAGTCCACGACATCGTCGGCAGGTACGGCGTCCCCGCGGAGGGCAGGATCGCATTCAACCTGCCCCGGGAGGCGGCCGGAAAGGTCAGCGACGGGATCAGGGAAGGGCTCGAATACGTCGAGCGCGCGCTTGGAATCACGAGTGATTTCGCCGAGGCGCTCAATGTCAGAAACCTGCTTCATGCCGAGGCGGCACTGGCTGCGGGGCCGGGCGAGAGCGGCGACGAGCACAGGCAGTTCTCCAATGAAGCGCTCCGCAAGGCGATCGACCTCTCCGAGCTTCAGGACAACAGCCGTCGCGGAGAGACCGCTGATTTCAGCCAGCCGACCTTCCTGATCGGAGAGTTCGCGGAGACCGATGAGCTCGAAGCGAAATTGACCGATCCCGTCAGGTCGATGATCGAGGGCGGCAGGCCGATCAGGCGCGTCAAGGCATATTTCCCGAATCTGCGCTCTGCCGGCCGGCAGAAAGCCGCCGCTGATGGCGGAGTACCGCCGGTAAATCCGGCGGAAACATACATCGTCAAGATAGAGGTTCTGGTTTCAACCGCCGGCGACGTGGTCTTCGCGCATGTCATCGACGGACATCCTCAGCTGACGGGCTCGGCGCTGCTCGCGGCCAGAAGCTGGAAATTCGAACCGGCGCGGTTCGAGGGGCGTCCGGTGCAGGTCAGCGGCGTCATCTCGTTCGAGATGAAATCGCGGCGCTGATCAGCTCTGCCTGACGACGCCGATGTAGGGCAGATTGCGATAGCGCTCGTCGAAATCCAGGCCGTAGCCGACGACGAACTTGTCGGGTATCTCGAAGCCGACATAGTCCGCATTGACCTCGATCTTTCGGCGCTCGGGCTTGTTGAGCAGAGTGACGATACTGATCGAAGTGGCGCCGCGCGAACGGAAATTGTTGAGCAGGTAGCTGAGCGTCAATCCGGTATCGAGGATGTCCTCGATCAGAATGATATGTCGTCCCTCCAGCGGCTCATCGAGGTCCTTGATGATTCTGACTTCCCCCGATGACGTCTTTCCCTTTCCGTAACTGGACACCGCGATGAAGTCGATCGACAGGTTCAGATCGATGCTCCGCATCAGATCGCTCATGAAGATCATCGCCCCTTTGAGCACGCAGATCAGTTCCGGTCTGCGCCCGGCGTAATCGCGAGTGATCTCGGCGCCCAGCTCCCGAATGCGGGCTTGAAGCTGTTCCTCGGAGATTAAAACCTCCAGATCGGGACTGTTGAATTCAGAGATGAAGCCCTGTGCGACAGACATCTAAGATTTTCTCCTTGTTGTGATCTCAAATCTGTTGAGAGTGAATTGTCGTTATGATATGAGGCAATATATTTCCGGCGTTTTCGGGTGTCAAATCCCGTCGGGGCTTGATGCCGGCGGCGCCGCGAAAAGAAATCAGAATTCAAGGACTCTTATACATGGATTATCGTTTTCCGCTGATTGAAAAACTTCCGCCGTATGTTTTCGCCGTCATCAATCAATTGAAGATGGAGGCCCGGAGGAGAGGCGAGGATATCATCGACCTCGGGATGGGCAATCCTGATCTCGCGACTCCGGATCCGATCGTCGACAAGCTGATCGAGGCCGCCCGCAACCCCAGAAATCACAGATACTCCGCCTCGAAGGGCATACCCAACCTGCGCGTAGAGATCTCCCGCTGGTATCAGCGTCGTTACGGCGTCGAGATCGACCCGGAGACGGAAGCGATTGCGACGATCGGCGCCAAGGAGGGGTTTTCGCACCTCGTTCTGGCGCTGGTCGAGCCCGGAGATCGCGTGATCGTGCCTGAT
Organism: uncultured Acidobacteriota bacterium; assembly: GCA_937967285.1. Classification (GTDB taxonomy): domain Bacteria; phylum Acidobacteriota; class Blastocatellia; order RBC074; family RBC074; genus JADJXM01. Next base: position 1,173 of record CALBSU010000624.1, on the reverse strand, counting down.
CCGAGCTATCCGATCCACTCCTTCGCCGCAACCATCGCCGGGTGTGAACTGATCAAACTTCCGATCAATGACGGGCCGGACGAGATGATGGATGCTTTGAGGAAGCTCGATTATCCCAGATCCGGCCAGCCGAAGCTGCTCGTCCTCTCCTTCCCTCACAACCCGACCACGGTCTGCGTCGAGAAGGAGTTCTTCGAGGAGGCGGTTGCGATCGCACGCGAACGCGGATATCTGATCATCCATGACCTCGCCTATGCCGATCTGGTTTTCGACGGTTACAAGGCCCCGAGCATCTTCGAGGTTCCCGGCGCCAAGGACGTCGCGGTCGAGATGTTCTCGATGTCGAAGAGCTATTCGATGGCCGGCTGGCGGGTCGGATTCTGCGCCGGCAACCGGCAGGTCATTGCCGCGCTGACACGACTCAAGAGCTATCTCGATTACGGCATCTTCCAGCCGGTTCAGATCGCCAGCATCATCGCTCTGCGTGACTGCGATCACGTCGTGCCCGAGATCGTCGACGTTTACCGCAGGCGTCGCGACGTGCTCATCAAGGGACTGGCAACTGCGGGCTGGAATGTGCCGTCTCCGCAGGGGACGATGTTCGTCTGGGCGAAAATCCCGGAACCGTTCGCCAGGCATGGATCTCTCGAATTCGCCAAGCAGTTGATCACCGGCGCCGGCGTCGCCGTCTCTCCCGGCATCGGCTTCGGGGAGCGGGGTGAAGGCTACGTCCGCTTCGCCCTGGTCGAAAACGATCAGCGCATCTCTCAGGCGGTCCGGGGGATCAAGATGATGGTGAATGACTGAATATAAGTAGAAAGTAAAAAGTAGAAAGTAGAAAGTGCCGGGCATGGCTTCTACTTTCTACTTTCTACTTTCTACTTTTTACTGACATATGGAACGCGACAAAATCAGAGAGCTGGTCAGTCAGGCGCTGCAGGAAGAGATCGGCCGGAAGCCGTCCGAGGGCGAACCGGCAACGATCGATGAATCCCTCAAGACGGTGATCACGGAATCCGACGTGGCATCGCTCGACGCGGGAAGCCGGCTCCTGATCAGAGCGGATGCGATCGTCACTCCGGCCGCCTCGGATACGATCCGCGATAAGAGGATCGAAATTATTCACAGAGCGCAGCGCGGGCCATCCTCCGTCAACCGCACGATCGCCGTCGG
>CALBSU010000623.1 GCA_937967285.1 uncultured Acidobacteriota bacterium | reverse complement strand
CCGCGAGGATTTCAAAAAATGGGTCGTCTCGGACGGCGAAAAATACGGGCTGAAACTGAAGGGAACCGAGCAGGTTTCCGGTTTCCAGTTGCCGGTTTCCAGTCCTGATCTGATTTGAAATGATAAGGCTCACCTGCCTTTACCAAACATCTGGATACAAACTGGCAACTGGAAACTTCAAACATTTAGGAGGCAATCATGTCTGTAAAGAAGATAGGAGTATTGGGAGCGGGCCTGATGGGGGCCGGCATCGCCCAGGTTGCGGCTTCCAGCGGGTACGATGTAACGATCGTCGAGGTGAGCGATGAGCTGGTCGCCAAAGGCATCGGCGGGATCGGGAAGTCGCTCTCGAAGTTCGTCGAGAAGGGGACGATGACGGCAGAGCAGCGTGACGAGGCGCTCGGCCGCCTGCGAGGGACGACCCGGCATGAAGAGCTGGCCGACGCCGATCTGATCATCGAGGCGATCATCGAGAACCTGGACATCAAGCGCGAAACCTGGGCCCGGCTCGATAAGATCTGCAAACCGGAGACGATCCTCGCGTCGAACACCTCGTCCCTCTCGATCACGGAAATGATGACGGCTGCATCGCCTGAGCGGCAGCGTCGCTTCGTCGGCATGCACTTCTTCAATCCGGTGCCGCTGATGAAGCTGGTCGAGGTGATCAGCACCATTCTGACCGACGAGGCCGTCTACGAGGAGGCGATCTCGGTCGCTCAGTCGATGGGTAAAACCGTCGTCCGGGCCGGCGACAAGACGGGTTTCATCGTCAATCGCCTTCTCGTCCCGTACATGCTCGACGCCATCCGCGTGCTCGAGGAGGGGCTGGCCTCGACCGTCGATATCGACAACGGGATGAAGCTCGGATGCAATCACCCGATGGGTCCGCTGACGCTCGCCGACTTCGTCGGTCTCGATACCACCTACTACATCGCCAACATCATGTTCGATGAGTTCAGGGAGAAGCGCTTCGCCCCGCCGACACTGCTCAAGCGGATGGTCCAGGCAGGGCTCTACGGACGCAAGTCGGGACGCGGTTTCTACGACTACTCCGATCCGAAAAACCCGTTGCCGGTGAAGCTCTGAACATGGCTCAGCAAAATTTCCACACCGTTGAACTCGAGGGCCGGCTCGATGCCGGCCGGCTCGAGGAACTCGCCGGCGTATTCGATTCCTTCAGTGAGGATCCGGACGCCAGATCGCTCGTCCTCGTCTGCCGTGACCTGAGCGGGCCGGATGCGGGATCGACGACCCCTGTCGAGGCGCTCGAACTGGCCCGGCTCGGGCAGTCCCTGATCGCGCTGATCGAGGGGGCGGGCAAACCCGTCATCGCCGCCATCAGCGGGGAGGTGCTCGACGGGGGATTCGAACTCGCCCTCGCCTGCCACTGGCGGATCGCGACTGAAGACGCCCGACTGGGCTTCTCCAATCCGGCCCGCCTGCCGGCTTTCGGCGGCGCGACTCGGCTGGCGGAGGTAGCCGGCCGTTCGAGGGCGCTCGAGATAATCCTCACCGGCCGCACCATCACCGCAACCGAGGCCCGCTCGATCAATATCGTCAATCGCCTCCACCCGGACAGCGCCCATCTGATCGCAGACGCACGGGATCTCGCCGCAAGGCTCGGCCGCAATGCGCCCCTCGCCGTCAGATTCGCGCTCGAGGCCGTCGCCTCAGGTTCGCACCTGCCGCTCGACGATGCCCTCAGACTCGAGTCCGCTCTCTTCGCCCTCTGTTTCGCCACGCGCGATGTCCGCGAAGGCACCGCCGCCTTCCTCGAAAAACGTCCCCCTGAATTCGAGGGGCGGTGACAGATTCAGAGTTTCGCAAGTTAAAGTATGATAGACGGGAATTTATTGTCTTGACCGCGTGGTTCGCGATCACTATACTTTGCCGGAGTCGATATGAAGGATTCCCCCATGGGCCAGATAATTGAAGGTGAACTTAGAGCCGGAGGGCTGCGATTCGGAATCGTCGCCAGCCGGTGGAACGATATGATAGTCAGCCGGCTGGTCGGCGGGGCGCAGGACGCCCTGGTCAGGCTGGGGGCCGATGCCTCGGATATCACGCTGGTCCGTGTTCCAGGTTCTTTTGAAATCCCCCTCGTCGCCAAAAAGATGGCGGCCAGCGGGCGATATGATGCGATCATCTGCGTGGGAGCGGTAATTCGCGGCGAAACGCCTCATTTCGATTACATCGCTGCAGAGGTGACCAAGGGCATGGCCGTGGCAGGCTTTGAAACCGGAATACCGGTCACCTATGGCATCATCACCGCCGACACGGTTGAACAAGCGATCAACCGGGCGGGAGTCAAGGCCGGCAACAAGGGTTTTGAAGCCGCGATGTCGGCCGTCGAGATGGCAAACCTCATGAAGGAGCTGTCAGGCGATGCATAGCAGTCTGGTTCGTCCTCACCCGATCTTCAGGCAAAATTTGTCCCCCGTAATGGCTTCAATCTATTTAATCTCAAATCGAACATAAGAAACAGTATTATGGGTGCTCGACGCAGAGCGCGCGAATGTGCGCTACAGATGCTTTTTCAATACGACGTGGCCCGTCCGACGATCGAGGAGATGGTGGAGACATACTGGGGGGAGATGGCGGAGGCCGCCGAAGAGGTTCGTGATTTCGCCAATCAACTGGCGATCGGCACGATCGAACATCTCAATGAGATCGATGACCGGATCCGCCTGAGAACCGAACACTGGCGAATTCCGCGCATGGCGATCGTCGATCGCAACCTCCTCAGGATGGCCGTCTACGAATTCCTCTTTCAGCCGAGTACTCCGAGGACCGTCGCCATCAACGAGGCGCTCGAGATCGCGCGGAGGTTTTCGACCACCGAGGCGACGCAGTTCATCAACGGCATACTCGACGCGATCAAGCGCGACCTCGAATCGGACGGCTCCGAGGAGGTCGAAAAGCCGGAAAACCTGGTGCATCAGGCCGGTTGATCGAGCGCCGGTCAGTCGAGGAGCATTCTCACTCCGAGGTCATCCGCCGATCGCAGGGCGGCCGCAAATCGCATATACTCCCACCAGGTTCCTCCCTGCGATCGCAGACGTTCGACTTCAGCGCCGTCCAGTCCTTCGATCAGGACGGATTCCAGAAAATCGGCATAGTCATTGAGCGCAACCGGCGGAATCTCTCGCTGATACCCGGCTGCGCCGCCATCCGTGGCCGTGAAACCCGCCAGAATATCGAAGATGTGATCGGTCGTCAGTCCCATTCCCGGGAGCTGGATCGGGAGGCGCAGTTCATAGAATCTGAGCCCGTCCGCGGTCGTGATCCGGCGCAGTTCCTTCGTCGCCTCGCCGTCGAACGGAGATTCTCGATCGAGCAGGATCCTCAGCAGGTTCGGCCAGTGCGACTCGTTCGCGTGGATCCGCTGCAAGCGTTCAGCCAGGAATCGTTCAAATTCAGCCTGAATCGGATACCTGATCCGGCCCAGACATTCGATCGTTTCCGGACTCGTCTCCTGTTCGAGGCCCGAGATCCGGGCGCTCACATGAACCGGGCATTGCGTCCGGCAGTACTCGCCGATCGCCTCGGCGCGTTCAAGCTCTTCGGCGTAACGCGTGGTGAACTCGACGCTCTCGGGCGACGGCGCGCCCGGTCCGGTAATCGATTCGCGGACCATCTTCGAGATCAGCGCCGAGGTCCTCGCCAGCAGGCGCAGACCCTGTTCGCCGTGCATCTTCCTCATCTGACAGGGATATTCGATCGCGTATTCAAGTGACATGGAAGTAGAAAGTATAAAGTATAAAGTAGAAAGATAGAGCAACTACTCAGCCGCTCCGCGGCTGCTGAATTTAGCCGTGCCGTTTACGGCACGGACAGCTTTCACGGACCGGACGGTTTTGAATACTTCGGCATACTACTGTAGAATTCCCGGAGCGGAATTGGAAACTGGATTATGAAAAAACGCGCATTAAGTATTCTGGTTCTGATGGCTGTTCTGGTCATGGCGGCGTCGGCCCAGGAGCCGGAAAAAAAGGACGAGAAGCAGGATCCGCAGCAGACGATCCGGATCGGAACGGGGCTGGTCACGGTCCCTGTCATCGTCACCGATCGCTACGGGCGGTTTATGACCGGTCTCGGTAAGGACGAGTTTTCCATATACGAGGACGGCGTCCAGCAGAGGATCGAGGAGTTCTCCTCGATCGAGTCGCCCTTTTCCGTCGCACTGCTGATCGACACCAGCCGCAGCACGCAGAACAAGCTGAATACCATCCGCAAGGCGGCGCTAGCCTTCATCAAGCAGCTCCAGCCGCGCGACCGGGTTATGATCGTCACCTTCGATGAGAAGGTCCGCTACATTAATGATTTCAGCAATAATATCGATGAAATCGAAAAGACGATCAAGAACGTCAAGAGCAGCTATCTGACCAGCCTCTACGACGCGATCGATCAGACGATCCGCGAGAAGATGGCCAATATCGACGGTCGCAAGGCGATCGTCCTGCTGACCGACGGGGTCGATACCGCCAGCAAGCGCGCCACGTACGAAAGCACTCTCGATCTGATCGCGACCTCCGGCATCATCTGCTATGCCATTCAGTACGAGACGCGCAACGACGGCGCTCCGATCATGAAGCCGCTCTTCATTCCGAACATCCCCGGCAACGGGTTCACCGGCCGGGCGGTCCGCTGGCAGGATCTTCAGGATCCGAAGCCGGAGGATCCGGGAAAACCGATCATCAATATTCCCAGGCCGCGCGTCGATACGATCAATCCGTCGCAGGAAAATCGTCCAGTCCGGCCGTCACCGCCGCGAAGCAGCACTCAACCGGCCAGGCCGCTCCGGGACCGGTACCTGATTGCCGCGGATTACATGCGCTCGGTAGCGCTTCAGTCCGGCGCACGCTATATCCGCGCCGAAAATATCGAAAATACCACCTTCGCCTTCAGACTGATCGCCGACGAACTCCGCAACCAGTACACCGTCAGATACATCTCATCGAACGATCAGCGCGACGGCACCTACCGCTCGATCTCCGTCAGAATCAATAACGACGACCTCGTCGTCCGGGCCCGCGTCGGTTACCGCGCTCCGCTCGCCGATTCCGAAGAGAAGTGATTATCAGGCTCAATGCTGTGCAACCTTGGTTGTCCGATTTTTTAACCGCAGAGAGTCAGAGGTTTCTTGAGGAAGCGATCTGCGTCACGAGCCCTTCGGCAGAGATTCCGGATTTAAGATAACCAGAAAACCGATCTCTGCCCGCCTCTGCCGAAATAACCAGATGCGATCCCGGAAACAAAAAATCCCACGGCACTTATCTTTGTGCCGTGGGAATCAAGCAGGAGAAGGAGGGAGGTAAACGTTAAAAACTTTAAGGAGCCAGCAAACTCAAAAATTTTGATTGCACTTCGGCCATAAGCCGAAAATTATGAATATCGTTTTTCCGTCCTTCGATTTCCTGATCGACTGAAGAATACAGCCGATTTGAGAACATCAGTTCGTATTGTCCTCTGTGCTGCCGGATGGTGGGTCTTCAACGCATTCTCAGGGCATTTGCTTGAAACACCGCATCTGGAAAGTGCGTTATTACCGACAGACAAGGCGAGTATATATTTCAAATCGGGATCAGTCAAGTTTTCTTTAAATTTTTATTCATCATCTTTTTACTGAAAATTTACACGGCAGGTTTTGCAACTGAGATGGGGCCGGATCGGTTCAGGAGGTCCGCCGGCAGGGACGTAAAGAGTGTGGGGACGGCGTGTGTCACGGGGCTGATTTTATGTTAAACTGCGTGATGTCAACCCCTTGCAAGTAAATAGAATGATATGAATCGCTACCTGGAGGTCGGAGTGAGCTCAACAAAGAGAATAACGTACGCCTTATGCATCCTTATATTAATGGGGATGATCGGGATAACGGCGCAGGCGGACACGATCAGGCTGAGAGACGGGAGTATCCTCAAGGGCAAGGTCGTCTCGTACAAAGGCGGGCGATTCACGATCATCGTCTATATCGGAAGCAGTTCGTCGCAGCACGTGATACCGGTCGAAGAGGT
>CALBSU010000622.1 GCA_937967285.1 uncultured Acidobacteriota bacterium | reverse complement strand
GCGGCCCCGCTTCTGCCAGGAACCTCGCGATCAGGCATTCGACGGGCGATCTGCTTGCGTTTCTGGATTGCGACGATCTGTGGATGCCCGAAAAACTCGAGAAGCAGGTCCGGTATCTCGAAGAACATCCGGAGACGGGTCTGCTCTTTTCTGAGGCGGTCATGTTTTCAGAGTCGGGCGGGAAGAAGATCCGTCAGAGCACGATCGGCTGGACGGTCGACCCGACGTTCCGGCAACTGCTCTTCGGGGATTTCATTCCCAATTCGACGGTCGTCATTCGCCGCGGCTGCGTCGATCGAGTCGGGTATCTGAACGAGAGCCGCGATCTGATCGCGGTCGAGGATTACGAATACTGGATGAGGATCGCGCGCCATTTCGAGATGGCGGGAATGGCCGAGCCTATGGCAATGTACCGGCTCCGCGACGGCAATCTGATGGGAGACGGATCGGACATCGACAAGGGATTGAATCTGGCTCTGCGCGCGATCGAAGAGATAGAAAGGCAGTATCCCGAGATGTGGCGAGAAACGGGCGTGGAGAAGGGCGAGCTCTTCGCGCGGCTTCACGTTCGGGCCGCCTTCGCCTGGAAGCAGCGCGGCGAGTGGGGCAACTGCCTGAAAAAATATGTCGAAGCGCTGGGGATGAGTATGCACCCGCGGGTCTTCCGCTGGATCGCGGCGGCGACACTGCTCAGGCGCTGGTCATGAAGATCACGTTCGTTCTGCCGATGTTCCTCGAAAGGCCGGCCGGCGGATTCAAAGTGGTTTATGAATACGCCAATCGCCTGCATTCGCGCGGGCATCGGATCAGCATTGTGCATCCGCGCAATCTCATTGCCGGCAGCGGGCCGGTCGAAGCGGTCAAGTCGCGGCTGTGGCGCGTCAAACACGCGCTTAGGCACGGCCGGCCGGTGCCGTGGTTCGATCTCGACCCGCAGGTCGAATCGCTCATGACTCCGGATCTCGGAGAGGCTTTCGTACCCGATGCGGATGCGATCGTCGCGACCGCTTTTCAAACCGCGATTCCGGTCAGTCGATACTCCGAAAGCAAGGGGCGCAAATTCTATCTCATCCAGTCGTGGGAGGCCTGGCACGGGGACGAAGATGATGTCCGCGCAACCTGGCGTCTGCCGCTCACGAAGATCGTCATCTCGAAGTGGCTGATGCGGAAGGCCGGGGAGCTGGGCGTCGATGCGCACTACATCCCGATCGGACTGGACTTCACTCGCTTCCATGTGACGAGACCGATTCGCGAGCGGGCGACTCCGCGGATAGCGATGCTGGCCAATCCCAGTCCGATCAAGGGCACGGCCGACGGTCTGGCGGCGCTGGAGATGGCCAGGCGCGAGTTTCCTCAACTGCGGGCGGTCCTCTTCGGAGTCCATCCGCGCGACGGTTCGATTCCCGACTGGATCGAATATATCCACGATCCGACTCCGGAAGAGCATCGGGAACTGCTCAACGAGAGCACGATCTTCGTCCATCCGAGCTTGGTCGAAGGCTGGGGACTGCCGCCGGCCGAAGCGATGGCCTGCGGGTGCGCGCTGATCTCGACCTCGAATGAAGGGGTCTTCGAGTTCGCAGAAGACGGAGTCAACGCACTGATTTCACCGGTCAGCGATCCGCGGGCTCTGGGGAGCAACCTGATCAGCCTGCTGCGCGACGATGATCGGAGGATCGCGCTCGCCGAGGCCGGCCACGCCGCAATTCAGCGCTTCGCCTGGGACAGCTCGGTCGAGAAGCTGGAGAGAGTGCTTGCCGCAGCGCCAGTTGGATAAATCGGCACACGTCATCATCCTGAATTACAACGGCCGCAAGTGGCTCGAGGCGTGCCTCGGTTCGCTGCGCGGAACGGCTTACGGCAACTACAGCGTGCTGCTGGTCGACAACGACTCGACCGATGACAGTCTGGAGCTTGTCCTCGAGAAGTTCCCCGAAGTCGGAATACTCATCAACGAATCGAATCTCGGATTCTCTGATGGCAACAATCGAGGGATGATTCAGGCGCTCGAGCAGGGAGCGGATTATGTCGTCCTGCTCAATCCTGACACGATCGTCGAGCCGGACTGGCTGAGCCGCCTGATCGAAGCGGGCGAGAGCGATTCGTCGATCGGCATCCTCGGCGCGGTTCAACTCAACTATGATGGATCCGATTTCAACAGTTGGACCAAGACGGCCTTTCCGGAACTGCTCGATGAACTGCGCCGTCCCGTCCGGCCATGGATCCCCGTCGAATGGGTCGAAGGCGCGTGCATGGCCATCAAACGAGAGGCCATCGAGCGTGTCGGGATGCTCGATCCGATCTATTTCGCGTTTTACGAGGAGATCGATCTCTGCCGGCGGGCGCGGTTCGCCGGCTATCAGGTGGCGCTGGTTCCCGGTTCGCGGATCCGCCACTATCGCGGAGGAATGTGGCAGGCCGATGCGGCGCGCTCACGCGAACGCGATTACCGGTGCGACCGCAGTCAGTTCATCTACAACCTGACCGATCCGCGAAATACCTTCCCGCGAAATCTGGCCCGCTATTTCAGAACGCTGGTTACCAAGGCGAATGCAATCAGGAAGGATTTCAGTTTCGATCGCCTGTGGGACCTCGCGCGCATGCAGGTAGACCTGGTGACCCATTTCGGCCCCCTCATCGCGAAATGGCAGAAAGACAAAAAATCAGTAAAAAGTAGAAAGTAGAAAGTAGAAAGATAAGCCCGCGGAGCGGCCGACGAAAGTAAGTAAAAAGTAGAAAGTAGAAAGTAGAAAGTAAAAAAAGCCCGCGGAGCGGCCGAAATCATATAGCCCCGGGTGAAGCGAGACCCTCCAGGGTCGAGCGAAACCCGGGGACATCGAACATTGGGCCACTCGCATAACCCCGGAGCAACGATCGCACTCGTGGACATCGAACATCGATCAATTCGCATAACCCCGGAGCAACGATCGCACTCGTGGACATCGAACATTGATCAATTCGCATAACCCCGGAGCAACGAGCGCAACCGGGGACATCGAACATTGGGCAACGAGCGAAACCCGGGGACATCGAACATCGATCAATTCGCATAACCCCGGAGCAACGATCGCGCCCGTGGACATCGAACATTGGGTCACTCGCATAGCCCCGGAGCAACGATCGCACCCGTGGACATCGAACATCGATCAATTCGCATAACCCCGGAGCAACGATCGCACTCG
>CALBSU010000621.1 GCA_937967285.1 uncultured Acidobacteriota bacterium | reverse complement strand
TAGTCGAATTTCGGCGACATCTCCCTGATCGTTGCCGCCACATCGTCAACCTCGTCAGGCACGACGCAGATCCGTTTGAGCGAAACGCCGAGTTCGCGCAACTCTCCGATCAGCAGACGGGCATTCAGATCCTCAGTCTTGCCGCTCAGGATTTCATCGCCGATCACCAGTATCGCCGCACTTCTTAAGCTCATACCCGTATCATATTTTCCCGGGTAGAGATTCGCAACAAACAATTTCAATCAAGAAATCGACTCTCAGACTGCTGAATCGGATGATCGTTTTTTGAATTACCGGACAGTTTCGCCTTCAGTCGCTCCACCTCGGCTTCGAGCCTTGCCACGTGCTCGTAGAGGGGCGCGTTGAGTTCGCGAATCTCTTCCAGCGTGTAACGTTGAGTGATGTGCTGCGGACAGTTCCAGTCGAATGCCTCGACGTGGATGAGCATCGCTCGTTCGATCTGTGCCTGATAGTCGGGATCCCTCAGTTGCGCGATGAGATCCGGCGACTGCGATGCCTCGATGACTTCGATCCGCGCGTAAATCTTCATGCGCTGACGGTTCGCGTAGTCCATCAGGATCAGCGCCGCTTTATCGTTGTGCGTCAGATTGCCTGTGCTGATGTATTGAAGGTTGCCGCGAAAATCGGCGAAGGCCAGCGTCCGGCCGTCGATCACTTTCAGAAAACCCTTCGGGCCGCCTCGGAATTGCACGTAAGGATAGCCGTTCTCTCCCACAGTGGAGAGGTAAAAGCCGTCGCGTTCGGCGATGAAATCCGCTTCGACGAAGCTCAGTTCGGTGCCGCGTGTCTGTGCTTCCATGCGGGCATAGGAGCGCCGTGAGCCGTTTTTATCCTGCTGCGCTTTGACGCTGTCCGTAAAGGCGATCTCGGCGTAATTTTTCGCCATGGTTGCTCCTGTCTGAAATAAGGCGCGAAACGCAATCGAGAGAGTAACTGCTCAGCCAGGTGACGAAAAAATCAGACGCCAGGGCGCCAAGATGCCCAGGTTTTATTCAGGCAATGAAAATCCGGATCAAACCGATGCATGAGAGGCGAGATGGAGCAATCTTGAACCTTCCCACCCTTTATTCCATCTTGGCCATCTTGGCGCCTTGGCGTCTGATTAGTTACTCGAGAGATCGCGTTTCGTGCTTCGATCGATTACCAGTGCTGTCTGTTAACTGGTCTGGGACGCCCCCAGTTTAACTTTCGGGAAGTCGACCGTGGTCTGGGCGATATGGTTGAAATAGTTGGTGAAGATATTGAGCGCCACATTGGCGACGATCTCGACGATTTCGCCGTCGTTGTAGCCCGCCTCGCGCACCGCCTGCACCTCGCTGTCCAGCACCTCGCCGCGTTTGACGACGATCTGATGGGCGAATTTCAGAGCCGCATCCGTCCTCGCATCGGTTGAGTGCGCCCGACGACTGGCGATGAGTTCGTTTTCGTTCAGCCCGACCATCTTGCCGATGGCGGTATGCGCCGACAGACAGTACTCGCAGTTGTTGGCGTCCGCGACGGCAAGCGCGATCTGTTCGCGCAACCTGGCGCTCAGGGAACCACTGCCGAGCGCGCCGCTGAAGTTCAAATAACCTTCCAGCGCGGCCGGCGAATTTGCGAAGGTGCGCATCAGATTGGGCACTGACCCGATCTTCGCCTTCACTCCATCCAGTAATTCCCTGGCCTTACCCGTAGCTTCCTTCGGATCGATCGCTTCTATTCTCGGCATTTCTCTTCTCCTGTTTGATTCCGTTTGTCGGAGCCCGAGCCTCAGCACTTTTCGGCGCTTTGCCATGCTGATCGCTCCTGCTTCCTTATGATGGGATGAACTGCATTCTACGTGCCATTCGCTTTCAGATTGGCTATCTGTTTGAAAATAATAAAGTTGTGGTGGTTTTGATACTCTCTCCCGGTCACGAAATTTCGTTATTCAACGAGATCTGCTGTTACGAATCACGAATTTTCGTGTAGATTTGAGCCATGGAACTGGAATCATTACAGGCGGTTTCGCTGGCGATTGCCGAGGAGCTTTCCGTAGACAGAGTTTTAAGGAAGATCGTTGACGGGCTGGTGGCGCAGCCCGGCGTGGCATTGGCGAGGTTATGGTTGAAGGGGGCGGGGGATATTTGCGCGAAGTGTCCGATGCGGCTGGAATGTCTGGATCAGAGCGAGTGTCTGCATCTGAAGGCAAGCGCCGGGAAGCCGACCAGGTCGGGGTTGGAGGATTGGTCGCGGACCGATGGCGACTTTAGACGAATTCCGATGGGCAGCCGCAAGATCGGTCAGATCGGGGCGACCGGAGAGCCGTTGTTGCTTGCGGATCTTCGCAGCGAGAGTTCATGGATCGCCCGTCCGCGCTGGGCCGAGCATGAAGGGCTTCAATCGTTCGCAGGACAGCCTCTGATTTTTCGCGGAGAGATCCTCGGCGTGCTGGCGATCTTCAGCCGGCAAACATTGGCCGAGGATGAATTCGCCTGGTTGCGCATGTTCGCCGATCACGCGGCGGTTGCGATCGCCAACAGCCGAGCCTTCACCGAGATCGAACAACTGCGTGAGCAACTGAGGCTGGAGAACGCCTACCTGCGCGAGGAGGTCAAACAGGAACGTTCTTTCGGGGAGATCATCGGCCAGAGCGCGGCGCTTCAAAAGGTGAAGGATCAGATCTCACTGGTAGCTCCGAGCGAGGCCGGCGTCCTGATTCTGGGAGAGTCCGGGACGGGGAAGGAGTTGATCGCGCGCGCCATTCACGATCGCAGCCAGCGCGCCGACGGGCCTCTGGTCAAAGTCAATTGCGCTTCCATTCCGAGGGATCTGTTTGAAAGCGAATTCTTCGGCCACGTTCGCGGCGCATTTACCGGCGCGATTCGTGACCGCGTCGGCCGATTTCAACTTGCCGATGGCGGCACGCTCTTTCTTGATGAAGTCGGCGAAATCCCGCTGGATCTCCAAAGCAAGCTGTTGCGGGTGTTGCAGGAAGGGACCTTCGAGCGCGTCGGCGAAGAGAGAACGCGAAGGACGAATGTCCGCATCGTCGCAGCCACCAACCGCGATCTGCGTCGGGATGTTGAAGCCGGGTTGTTTCGACAGGATCTGTTCTTCCGGTTGAGTGTTTTTCCGATTGAATTGCCTCCGCTGCGTGATCGGCTCGAGGACATTCCTCTGCTGGTGAGCCATTTCATCAGGGAAGCCGCCGGGCAGGCCCGCTGCGGCAGGCTGCAGGTGTCTGACAGGCAGATGGCCGCACTGCAGAGTTATGGCTGGCCCGGAAATGTGCGTGAACTGCAGAATGTGATCGAACGGGCGATGATTCTGTCGCGTTGCGGCGCGCAACCCTTGAATTTCGATCTGATACTTCCCGAATCGACGACCGATACGCTGCAGACAGTGGCCGGGGAAGACTCCGTCCCATTCCTGACGCAGGCCGAATGGGATGCGCGATACCGGGCCAATCTGCTGGCCGCGATGGAAGCGGCGGATTGGAAGATCTATGGCCCGGGCGGCGCGGCCGAGTTGCTCGGGATAAAGGCGACCACTCTCGCCTCGCGCCTGCAATCCATGGGTATCAGAAAGATGCGCGGATGAAGGCAAAT
>CALBSU010000620.1 GCA_937967285.1 uncultured Acidobacteriota bacterium | reverse complement strand
GTTGCTCGACTGGCTGGCGGTCGAGTTCATCGAGAGCGGCTGGAGCATCAAGCACCTGCACCGGCTGATCGCGGGATCGGCCGTCTACCGGCAATCGTCGCGCGTCACGCCGGAGCTGCTCGAGAAGGATCCGACCAACAATCTGATAGCGCGCGCGCCTCGCATCCGCGCCGAAGCCGAGATCATCCGCGACATCGCACTGACGGCGAGCGGCCTGCTGAGCCGCAAAATCGGCGGCCCGAGCGTCTATCCGCCGATCCCCGACGGCGTGCTGAGCCTTGGCTATGGCGGCGCCATGCCGTGGCCGACGGGGAAGGGCGAGGATCGCTATCGTCGCGGAATGTACACCTTCTGGAAACGCAATGTCCCCTATCCTGCGCAGCTTGTCTTCGATCAGCCGATCGGAGATTTCTCGTGTACGCGGAGGCTTCGATCGAACACCCCGCTCCAGGCGCTGACGACGCTCAATGACCAGACCTTCGTCGAATTCGCCCAGGGCCTTGCGCTGCGCGTCTGGAAGGAGGGCGGCGAGACCGACGCGGAGAAGATGATCTACGCTTTTCGTCTTTGCACCGGGCGCCGGCCGGACGAGGTCGAGCTGAAAAAGCTGCTCGCGCTGCTCGATGACCAGAAACCGCTGTTTGCGGGGAACACGGCGCGCGCGGTCTATGTCTCAAGTTCCAATCCGGCGATGCTGCCCGAGGGAGTCGATCTTCACAGCATCGCTCCGTGGGTGATGGTTGCGCGGGTGCTGCTCAATCTGGACGAAACGATTACGAAGGAGTGACCCCGGGAGCATGGGAGCGCCCTTGGGAGCGCCCCTGGGAGCGCCGAGCCCCAGCTCGGCGTATGTTACTTCAGTTTTCGCCGAGCTGGGGCTCGGCGCTCCCAGGGACGCTCCCAGGAAACCAAATGAACCAAGAGGAAATAAAAAGAATGCACGCCCGCCGCTGGTTCCTCCGCGAATGCGGAGTGGGTCTCGGCTCGATGGCGCTGCTCTCGCTCCTCGGGCGCGATGTCGAGGCTCAGCGAGATCCGCTCGCGCCAAGGCAGCCTCATTTCACGCCGAAGGCGAAACGGGTCGTCTATCTCTTTCATTCGGGCGGACCGTCGCAGCTCGATCTCTTCGACTACAAACCGGGGCTCGTGAAGTACAACGGGCAGCCGGTCCCGAAAGAGTTCACCAAAGGCATCGATTACGCCTTCATCCGGCCCGACGCGGGGCTCTACGCCTCTGAGTTCAAATTCGCGAAGCACGGTCAGTCGGGGATTGAATTGTCGGACGCGTGGAAGCATCTGCCGAAGGTCGCGGACGAGATCGCGGTGGTCAGGTCGATGATGACGGATGCGATCAATCACGCGCCGGGACAGGTCTTCATGCAGACCGGATCGATCCAGTTCGGGCGCCCGAGTTTCGGAGCCTGGGTGACCTACGGGCTGGGCAGTGAAAGCCGCGACCTGCCGGCCTTCGTCGTACTCTCGTCGGGCGGCGGTACGAGCGGCGGGGCGGCCAACTGGGGCGCCGGATTCCTGCCGACGGTCTATCAGGGCGTGCCTTTCCAGCGGACCGGGCCGCCGATCCTGTCGCTGGCGAATCCCCGCGGAGTGACGCCGGAGATGCAGCGCCGGTCGCTCGATACGCTCAGGGAGCTCAACGAGCACCGCCAGACTCAGACCGGAGATCCCGAGACCTCTACGCGAATCAACGCCTACGAGATGGCGTTCCGCATGCAGTCGAGCGGGCCCGAGCTGACCGATCTGACGCGTGAGTCGAAAGAGACGCTCGAGATGTACGGCGTCGAGCCCGGCAAGCCGTCGTATGCGACTAACTGCCTGCTGGCGCGGCGGCTGCTCGAGCGCGGCGTCCGCTTCGTGCAGCTCAACCACGAAGCGTGGGACCATCACTCGGAGGTCGCGAAGGGCGTCCGCCGGCAGATGGAGCTGACCGATCAGGCGACGACGGCTCTGATCCTCGATCTCAAGCAGCGCGGGCTGCTCGACGACACGATCGTCATCTGGGGCGGCGAGTTCGGCCGCACCCCGATGGTCGAATCCGATCCGGACGCCAATCGGAGCCTCGGCCGGGATCATCACAACAAGGCATTTTCGATCTTCCTGGCCGGCGGAGGCATCAAGCCCGGCCTGACGCTGGGCGCGACGGACGAATTCGGATTCAACGTCGTCGAGGACCCGGTGCACGTGCACGACCTGCACGCGACGCTGATGCAATTGCTCGGTTTCGATCACACGAAACTGACCTATCGTTATCAGGGGCGGGATTTCCGCCTGACGGATGTTCATGGACTTGTAATAGATAAACTACTGGCTTGACGATCATCAGAAGGGAGCCTGAGAGGTGACAATTCCGAGACGATTCAAAGCGCTCGCCGTGCTGGCGGTCTTCGCATTCAGCATGGCGGGATGGGGCGGCAGACCGTTTGCTCAGAGCGGCAAACTCGCCGACTGGCTGACCGACGGTTACGACATCCAGCGGACCGGCTGGCAGCGCGACGAGAAGATCCTGACCAGGGACACCGTCAAAAACATGAAGTTGCTGTGGAAGATCAAGCTCGACAATCAGCCGCGGCAGATGCATTCGCTGCTGCCGGCGCTGGTCGTCGGCCGCGTCGAGACGGCGAACGGCCCGAAACAGATGGTCATCGTGACCGGAGTCTCGGACAACATCTACGCCATCGACGCCGACACGGGCCAGTTGATCTGGAAGCATCACTTCGAATCCGAGTGGACGCCTCCGGCCGACGGAGGCAGAGGCGCGGGCATCCTCTGTCCGGGCGGCATCACGGCCACGCCGGTCATCGCTCCGACCGGGACGCCCGGAAAATATATTCTCTATGCCGCGGCATGGGACGGCACTCTGCGCCGGATGAATGTCGCTGACGGGAAGGAGATCGCTCCGCCCGCGAAGTTCATGCCGCCCAACGGCAAGCCGTACGCGCTCAACCTCTACAAGAACGTCATCTACACGCACACCGCGCAGGGCTGCGGAGGCAATCCGAACATGGTCTACACCTACGATCTGGCGACCGACAAGGTCGGGTCGTGGGGACCGGCCGGCGGAGGCATGTGGGGCCGCACCGGTCCGGCGATCAGCTCGGACGGCGTGATGTACACCGGCACAGGCGACGGACGCTGGGACCCCGAGAACGGCATTTACGGCAACGGCATCATCGGCGTCAAACTCAACCCCGAGACGAAGGCCGTCGATCTGGTCGATTACTACGGTCCGTCGAACGCGGAATGGCTCTGGAAACGCGATCTGGATATGCAGGTCACGCCGGCGATCTTCAAATATAAAGGAAAAGAGCTGATGGTCGATGCCGGCAAGGAGTGCCGCATCTACCTGATGGACACCGAGTCGATCGGCGGAGACGATCACCGGACACCGCTCTTCCGGACTCCGCTGATCTGCAACGAAGAAGTCAACTTCGCTTCGGCGGGAATCTGGGGATCGATGGGGGCGTGGGATGAGCCGGACGGCACTCAGTGGGTGCTGACGCCGTTCTGGGGGCCGAAACATTCGCAGTTCAAGGCGACGATCGAGCATGGCCCGGTCAAGTACGGCGCCATCGCAGCCTTCAAGGTCGAAGAGAAGAGCGGCAAATGGGAGCTGGCGCCGGCCTGGATCTCGCGCGACATGAACCGCGCGGAGCCTCCGGTCATCGCCAACGGCGTCGTCTTCGCATACGGCAGCGGCGAGGACACCGATCAGGCGAGACCCGACATCGGCCTCGCCTACAACCGCGCTGAGTATCGCATCGCCGGCTCGACTCATGCGGTGCTCTACGCGCTGGACGCGAGGACCGGCAAGGAGCTCTGGTCGAGCGGCAAACAGATCACCTCGTGGAATCACTGGGGAGGCCTGACTGTCGCCAACGGGCGCGTCTACATCAGCACCTTCGACGGCGTCCAGTACTGCTTCGGAATCAAACAATGATTGAGGGAGAAAGCGTAATGAAGAAATTCGCATTTGCAATCGCACTTTGCATGGTTTCGGGCATCGTCGCTTTCGCCCAGGGGCAGGACTGGATGACCGCGGGCGCCGATGCGCAACGATCGTCATGGGTTCGATATGACGCCAAGATCTCGAAAGAGACCGTCAAGAGCCCCGAATTTCAGTTTCTCTGGAAGCTGAAGGTCGACAACCAGCCGAACCAGATGAATGCGCTGATGCCGCCGGCGACGCTCGAGCGGCTGATCGGATATCGCGGATTCAGGATGCTTGGATTCTTTGCCGGCAGCTCGAACCGGATCTTCACGATCGACACCGATCTCGGACGCATGGAATGGGAGAGGAATCTGGCCGCTCCGTCGAAGTCGGGGACGATGGCCTGTCCGGGCGGGATGACCAACGGAGTGGTTCG
>CALBSU010000619.1 GCA_937967285.1 uncultured Acidobacteriota bacterium | reverse complement strand
TCCTGCTGCTGGAACCCGCCGATGTACTCGAAATTGCTGGTCGATGTCGGTCGAAAGCCGAAGCTCCATCTCGAATCGTTCGACAGATAATCGCCGGGAACAGTTTCGCCGTTGCCGGCGCGGTAATCGTTACCGATCCGAGCATTGTGGAAGAGACTCAGCCGGAGCCTGTCGTTGCCCATCCAGACGCTCCCGTAGCCGTCTCGCGCATTGCCGTTCGAGCCCCAGTTGAAACCTGCGCGGCCGTGGACCTCGAAGCTGTCCGCTGCATACGGAGGCCGGAAGGTTTCGGCCTGTATCGCGCTCAGCGCGCCTGCTCCCCAGGTCAGTGCGTAGGGGCCCTTGACCACCTGCAGAGTCTGAATACTGTGCGGACTGACATGGCTGATCTCCGCATCCATCCGGCCCGGCCCGGCGGCGAACGTCCTCGTTCCGTCGACCAGCATCGCTACCTGAGCCTCGCGCAAGCCTCGGACCGCCGGATCGAAGTTCAGCGAGCCTCGACGGAACGCCGATATGCCGGGCTGCCCGCGCAGGAAATCGCTCAGATCCACCTTCGCCCCCTCCTCTATCTCGGGACTCTCAAACTGTCTGACAGGCGAAAGTTCCGGAAGCCCCGCAGAGATCTGCACATCCAGTCGAAGCGGGAGAATTTCGAGCGTGATGATCAGTACCGGTTCTGCTCCTGCAATGGTTCTGACCTCCTCCCGATGCGAAAATCCCTGCGCGGACGCAATTATTCGATACCTGCCGGGAATCAGCATCGCCTCGAATCTGCCGACGGAGTCAGTCCCGATTGACTGCTCTGACGCACCCGTCATCCCCTTCAGGATCAGACGTGCTCCGGGAATTGGATTGCCATTTGTATCCCTCACCTCTCCGGTCAGCTTGACCCCCTGGGCCTTCGCCAATGGCGCAGATGTCGTATTGATGATCATTGATGACGTCAGCAGCAGGAGCGCCGCCATTTTAAATATTTGAATTGAAATCCTGCGTAACCTCATGAAAATGCTCTCTTTCCCCGGCCGGAACCCGGACAGACTCCGATCCCGTCCGGCGATTTGACCGAACGAAGAAACACCTCTGGCTGCCCCTGATTGCAGAGGTCTGCGGTTTGACGCCCCCCGCCAGGGCAGCCTTCACATTTTCGATTCAGTTTGAGAGCACTGGTGGTCCGCGAGGTCCCGGAACCGACCTCGGCAGGGAATTGATCTGTAGACTCTGTCCATGCGTTGCTGACAGACCGGCAACCGGGCCGAATTCCGGTTTCCGGTCAGATCGTTCGGAATCGGGGCTGGAGTGAGTGATTGTTCCACCCGTCGTGCAGCAGTTAACCGGACAACCTGTCCTGATCTCCGGTGCGCCGGCTATCGGGGCTCCATTCGCCTGTCTTTCTTTCAGATCCTCGAGGTTGATCAGGCAACAGCATTCGCCATCCTCCTCGCAATGGACCATTCCGCACCCGTCTGCATCTCCATAGACAAGACCCACCGGCAATGCCACCGCCGAAAACATCAGAGTAATCAGCAATGCCAGCACTCGGATCCTGTTGAGTTGACTGACCTGGATTGTGTCCATAACCTCAGACGACCTGTCACTGCACTCACCCGGGGGCAAGTCCCGGTTTTCGATAGCTCCTATCGTATAACTAAAGTTGAATGATTGACAAGTGGGTTGTCTTTATTTGCTGGTTTGGGTGAAGGAGGAGGGGGGGCTATCAACTTTTATGATCGGTCAGAGCCTGTTCGAGCAGGCGCGCCACGTAATTGACCAGTCCGATCGTCCGCGCGTACTCCATC
>CALBSU010000618.1 GCA_937967285.1 uncultured Acidobacteriota bacterium | reverse complement strand
GTGAAGACGGCGATCAGAAATTGACGATCCTCGCGCTCGATCGTTCGACACGCACCGGCTCTTCGACCTTCTCATCGAATTCATCGGCCGTGATTATCTCGGTTTCCGGAACGTCCTCGAACCATGCATCGATGACCTTCTGCTCCTTCCAGGACATATTGTGGGCGATATGCACCACCTCCTGACGGGCCTGGATCCAGTGCATGACTCCGGGTTCCTGGTCTCTCAGCGCATTCAACAGCGGCAGGTCCTGCGCTATCTCGAGGCATTCTTTCGCCCAAACCTTCTCGAGCTCATTGATGATCTGTTCCCGGTTGGCGTATGCGTACTGGTGTCGAAGATCATGATTGAGGAAGTATGACTCGGTATATGCCCTCGTCTTCCAGTGCATGACCTTCTTCTGAAGTTCATCGAACTCCCTGGCGGCAATCTCTCGCGCGCGCTGATTGGCGCGCTGATCGATCTCGCGCATGACCTCGATCCGCTTGTTATGGGATTCGAGCAGGAAGACCCTGCGGGCAGCCTCCGCTTTCTCCTCCTCCGCCCTCAGACGGTCCGTGCGCTGGAAATAGAGGTAGAGCAGCACCACGGCGATCGGCAGAAGCATCCCGATCAGGATCAGCAGCGTGCTGTGCTCCTGCCATATCCCGCGCACCTGCTCGCGCCACAATCTCTGCATCCATGTCTCGACGAACATCTCCACCTGAACCGATTCGATCAGCTTGCTGCGATTCTCGCTCAGACCGATCTCGATCGGCTTGCCCTGGCCGCGGTAGACGAATTCAAGATCCGTCACGAATCCATCGGACTCCTCGGTGAAGATAACAGATTTCTGAAGATTCCCGTCGATTACGATGTAGGAGATATATCCTTCCGGCATCTCGCGATAGATATGCGCGAGGTTCGACGGCGAGCTCAGTTTGATGCGGTAGGTTATGTATGGCGCAAGCGCCCCGGGCGTGCGGATGACGGTCCCGTCCATCGGCAGCGGGACTGAGAGCTTCTCAAGGTAGTTCTGCGCCGCCGCGACGTTCACAATAACCAACAGGCTGAAAACCAGCGTGAGCGACATGGCTATCGCACGCTTTCCCACGTTCATTCGATCATACACGGTTATCCGTTGCTCCCGACCCTGTCCCTCACCCGATCATAAACTGATCCTGTCAGGAACGATTTCATTCCCCTGTCTGAAATCGACCCGGAATATGGAACCGGTCTCTATTAGACTCTTGCTGGATAATTTCGAGATGGATATCCGAACAATCTCCACCTCCGTATCTGATCAAAAATATTGGGGGAGATATTTTTGAGGCTTTATCACTCCGGTAAGGGCTGAGAGCCGAAAAAACTTTCAGCAAATGTGAGACCCAACCATTCCGAAGTTCGCAGTGTTTATTAACACAGCCTCAAACCTCCCGTCAATCACTTATTTTATGTCGTCTTATTCGAATTGAGTTTTGAAGTTTTCAAATTGAGCCTTCAGATCGGCAAGTTCGGCGCGCATTGAGTTTATCTCCTCTTCCAATCTGTCGATGCGATCCTGGGAAGAATTCGAGGAAGCAGGTTGCAGAGAGGGCGCCTCGGCCTCGACCGGGCCGCCGATGAGGTGGGCGAACCTGGATTCGCGCGAGCCCTGCTGACGCGGAAGTCTGACGACCAGCGGTTCATCGCGGAGAGAGAGCGACTGGAGAAGCGATTCGACGAGCGGGAGGTTTTCGAACTGATACAGGTGAGCGCTGCGGGAGCGCAGTTCGCCGGGCGTCTGCGGTCCTCGGAGGATGAGGACGCACATCAGCGCGACCTCGGGTTCGCTCAGATCGAAGGCTTTCGGGAAGAGGTGGCCGTAGCGGGGAACGCGCGAGTCCGATCCGTGAAAGATATAGGCCAGATTCTTTTCGCGAAGCGATTCGAGTGCCCGGGCGACGGTCGGTTCATCGTATGAGACCACGGGATCGCGATGGTTCTTCTGATTGCAGGCGTTGACGAGCGCATTGACCGTCATCGGATAGTAATCGGGCGTGGCGATATGTTTTTCGACCAGCGCGCCGAGCACTCGCAGTTCATATTCATTGAGGATCCGTTCCAATTTTCAGCTCCTTGTCGGTCAGACGGTCGATGATGATCTTGATGAGGATGATCAGGATGACGGCGGGCGCGACCCGAACGAACTCCTTGAGACCGAAGACGGCGGCCTG
>CALBSU010000617.1 GCA_937967285.1 uncultured Acidobacteriota bacterium | reverse complement strand
AACCAGCCCAGACCGTAGTTCAGGAAATGCGCTTTCGGAAAGAGGAGAGTCCACGGAATCTCCATCGCCATGACCATCTGCGATTTGTGCATCTCCTTTATCGATCCTGAGCTGATCAGCCGCTGATCACCCATGCTGCCGTCGGCCAGTTGCATCCTCACCCAGTTCGCCATCTCGAGGACATTCGAATTGATCGATCCGGCCGGCGCGATGTTGTCGATGTTTCTCCACGCGACGGGCTGGACCTTCTCGTCGAACTTCGCGTGGGGCGTTGCGACGTTCTCCATCGACTTGAGCGCGGTGATGCTGGTGCTGCTCGTCTTCATCCCGAGCGGCTTGAAGAAGCGTTCACGGATGAAATCGTCCCAGCTCCGCCCCGTCACCGCCTGAACAAGCTGCCCGGCCGCCAGGTACATGATGTTCTGATAACCGAACCGGCTGCGGAAACTCCAGCTCGGCTTCAGAAATCTGACGCGGCGCAGGATCTCGTTGCGATCGTAGTTGCCCGAATACCAGAGCAGATCTCCCCGCTCGAGGCCGCTTCGGTGACTCAGCAGATCGCGGACCGTCATCTCCTTCGAGGCATATGCGTCGTAGAGTTCGAATCCCGGCAGGTGCTTCGTCACCGGATCGTCCCACTTGACCTTGCCTTCGTCGACCAGAATCGCGATCGCCGCCGAGGTGAAGGCCTTCGACGAAGATCCGATCGCAAACTGAGTCTGATCGTTGACGGCGATGTTGCCGCCCAGCCGCGTCACGCCGTAGCCCTTCGAAAAGACAACCTTGTCGTCCTTGACCACCGCCACGGCCATTCCGGGAACTTCCCACGCCTTCATCGCCTGCTGCGCGTAATCGTCGAATCCCTGCAGCGGAGCCTGCTGCGCCGAAACTGACCTGGCACTCACAATCAACAGGACAGTCACAAACAGATTTCTGATCAACCTGGTGTTCATCCACGCCTCCGATTTTGAGAGCTTTCACTCAGCCTTATCCTGCGAATCCTTTCTGTGGCCGTCGAACCAGCCGATGATGTGAAGGATCTTCGACATGTGATGGCTCGGCCGGACCTGGATGCCGTGCGGCTCGTTCGGCACGCGAACCAGCACCGATTCGACGCCGAGCAGCTTCAATGCCTGATAATACTGCTCGGAATCCGACATCGGCGTCCGCCAGTCCTCTTCACCGGTCAGTACCATCGTCGGCGTCTTGACGTTCTTGACCACCGAGAGCAGCGAGCGCTTCTCGTAGTGCTCGACGTTGTCCCACGGAAATCCGGGGAACCAGTGGTTGACCGTCCAGTTCCCGATGTCAGATGTGAGGACGAAACTGTACCAGTTGATGACCGGATAGACCGTGACGGCCGCGCGATACCGCGTGCTGCGTCCGATCATCCAGCAGGTCAATACGCCGCCGCCGCTGCCTCCGGTTACAAAAACCTGATCGGGATCGATGTAGCCTTTGGCGATCGTCGCATCGACCCCGGAATCGAGATCGAAGAAGTCGTCGCCGGGATATGCGTGATGGATCAGGTTGCCGAACTCGGCGCCGTAGCTGGTCGAACCGCGCGGATTGGTGTAGAGCACCACGTAACCGCTCGCCGCCATGAGCTGCTTCTCGAGATCGAAGCGGTCGCCGTAGTTGGCGAACGGGCCTCCGTGAAT
>CALBSU010000616.1 GCA_937967285.1 uncultured Acidobacteriota bacterium | reverse complement strand
GACCCGGCCATGGCTCGAAGACCTTGTGCTCGATACCTTCGCGACGGCAGATCTCTGCGAAGAACTTCGCTCCCTCGATCTCGTTTCCGGGCGGATTGGTCGTATCGATGCTCAGGTACTGGCGAAATAGTTCCAGCGCCTCGCGGTCGACCTTCTCCCACTCGATCGGCCCTTCCCCGGCCGTCGCCGGAACGGCAGAAAATCCGGCGGCCAGAACCGCCACGAGCACGCCGGCAAGGGCTTTGACAAGCCTTTCCTTCATTGGGCATTCTCCTGATTTCTAATTGGTAATTGCTCAGCCCGGGTCAAAGTTTCCAGTTTCCTGTTGCCAGTTTCCAGTGTGTATCCCGAAATCCGTATCTGCTTGTAAGGTCAAATTCCGGCATGCCATCGCCTCATCAAAATAAGACTGGAAACTTCCTCCACAACCTGAGCAGCTATTTTCTTTCTTCTTTCTACTTTCTACTTTCTACTTTCTACTTTTTACTTATCTGCCTGATCCGCCCTGAAGAATTCCTCGACATCGGCGATGTTGCGGGTCACGCGACACGGCGGCAGGCTTTCGAGGAAACTTCTGCCGTAACTCTTGGTCACGATCCGCGGATCGAGAATCGAGAGAACGCCCCTGTCGGTCGCGCTGCGGATCAGGCGGCCGAGTCCCTGCTTGAGCGTGATGATCGCCGACGGCACGGAATATTCGCTGAAACTGTTGCCGCCTGTGCCGTCGATGTATCGCTGTCGGGCAGCCACGACCGGATCGGACGGAACGGCGAAGGGCAGCTTGTCGATGATCACGCACGAGAGCGCCTCGCCACGGACATCGACCCCCTGCCAGAAACTGGCGGTGGCGAAGAGCACCGCATGCGCAGTCTCTCGAAACCGCTCAAGGATACCGGAACGCGAACCTTCCCCCTGCATGAGCACCGGAAAATCTATCTCTCCCTCGACCATGCCTCTCAGCGCCTGCATCTGGGAATTGCTGGTGCAGAGCACGAATGCGCGGCCTCGACTGGCATTCAGAATTCTGATGATCTCGTCGGCCGCGGCGGAGGCGAATCCCCCCTCGCGCGGGTCCGGCATCCGCGGCGGCAGGTAGAGCAGCGACTGCCGTTCGTAGTCGTAATTCGACTCGGCTACCAGTTCGTCGGCCTCACTCAGGCCGAGCCTCGATCTGATAAAGTCGAAAGATCCGGCGCTGGTCAGTGTGGCAGAGGTCAGAATGACCGAACCGGTCTGACTGAACAGCCTGTCGGCGAGGATCCCTGACGCGTCGATCGGCGTCGCCTGCAGAAATGTCCCGCGGCTGCGGCGTTCGCACCAGTAAACGAACTTCTCCTCCCCGCCCTCGATGATGAAATCCAGGTCGAAACGCAACTGTTCGACGCGCCGGATGATGGCCTCCATCTCGGCCGGCGGCTCCTTGATCACCTGCAGCGCACCGAGCAGCCGCTTGAGCGCCGCCTTCAGATCGACGTATCGCTGCCCGGCCGGAGTGACCTCAGCCGTGCCGTCGCGCCTCCGGCGCAGAAACATCTCGGGCCTGATCACGAAACGCCCTTCGCCTCTCAGCGTCGTCATCGAAGCGATATCGCCGCCGTCGCTGAAACTGAGCCAGAAATTGTCCGCCAGCCGCATGACCCTCGCGCTGGCTTTGGTCAGCTCCTTCGACGACTCGACGTCATTGATCATCAGTCGACTGATGTCTCCGATCAGATCATCGAGCTGCCAGGTCGAAACAGAGGCTCCGAAATACTGCATGGCGATGTCCTCGATCTGATGAGCCTCGTCGAAGATGACCGCGCTGTAATCGGGCAGCACCTGCCCCCACTCCTTGTCGCGCAGCGCCAGGTCGGCGAAAAACAGATGGTGGTTGACGATGATGATATTCGACTCAAGCGCCTGCTGGCGCGCCCGCGTGATGAAACAAGGCTCATAACTCGGGCATTTGGATCCGATACAGATATCCGACCGCGCGTCGATCTGCCGCCAGAATGGCAGGTTCTCCGGCAACTCCTTCAGTTCTGCCCGATCGCCGGTCTGACTCAGATAAGACCACTGCTGAACGACGCTGAAATGATCGACGTCATCCAGCCCCTCCAGCATCGGATTGTTCTCGGCCCGCCGCAGCCTGTGCAGACAGACGTAATTGGACCTCCCCTTCAGATACATGGCGGTGAATTTTCCCGGCAGCACCTTCTGGAGAAAAGGTATATCCTTATAATAAAGCTGTTCCTGGAGGTTCTTGGTTCCGGTCGATATGATCACCCGCTGGCGGGTCGCGATGGCCGGGACCAGATAGGCCATCGTCTTGCCGATTCCCGTTCCGGCCTCGACCAGCAGATGATGCCTGTTTTCGAGCGCATGGCCAACCGCCTCCGCCATCGCCACCTGCCCGGGGCGATACTCATAATCAGGATGGTGACCGGCGATCAGACCTCGAGGCCCGAATATTTCTTCCATATACCTCTTTATTCGTTTACAGTTATGCGCCCTGAGCGGATGCTGTGTAACTAAATGTACGAAGCTCAGAGTCTAGCATGCATTATGCTTGTCAACCTAAAGTCATGATCTCCTGTTCGACTCTCAGCGATTCCGGATCTGCCGGAGATCGCATCTATTTCGGCCTCCGGCGCAACATTCCGGGCCGGCAGTTCGTACCAGTTGATTGCGGAGCGAATCGACTCTGCAATCCTGATGAAGTTTCAGCAAACAAAGACAAAGGAGAGTTTATGAAGCGAACCATGATCGCTCTGCGTTACCTGGTCAGCACAATCGCGCTGAGCGCGGCATTTTCACTCGTCTGCCTGGCGCAGCAGTCCTCCGGGACTCCCGCCGCCAAAGGTCCCGCCATGGACCATATCTCGATGATGGTGGCCGACTGGACACGCGCGAAGGAATATACGAAAGAATATCTCGACGCCATGCCTGAGGACGGCACCAACTTCAAACCGACACCCGAAGTCCGCAGCTTCGCCGGCCAGTTCCTGCACCTGGCGAACGCCAATTTCGCGTTCGGCAACGCAGCCACCGGAGCCGCCAATCCGTATCAGGGCAAGAATCTCGAGACGATGACCGAGTTTCAGAACAAGGCCGGGCTGAGCAAGATCGTCATGGAGAGCTACGACTACGTCATCAACGCGGTCAAGGCGATGGACCCGAAGAAGATGGGCGAGTCGGTCAAGCTCTTCGGCCGGT
>CALBSU010000615.1 GCA_937967285.1 uncultured Acidobacteriota bacterium | reverse complement strand
CCGATGTCGGCTTCGTCGATATTCGCGATCACCTGCATCTGCGTCAGGTCGTTGGCGATCGTGAAGAGCGTAGGCGCCTGCAGGCTGGCGGCCACCGTCTGCCCGACATCGACATTGCGCAGCACGACCACGCCGTCGATCGGCGAGCGGATCGTCGTGTGGCTCAGATTTGCTTCGGCCAGTTCGAGCGACGCCGTAGTCTGTTTGATTCTGGCCTGGGACATCTCGACCTGAGCCCGGGCCTGCTCCAGCCCGGCGCCGGCCGATGTCCGCTCGCTGAGGCGGGCCTGTTCGAGCTGGGCCTTCGCCTGATCGTACCGCGCCCTGGCCGATTGATAAGTCGTCCGGGCAAGCTCCAGTTCGCGATTCGATATGATTCCGTTCTCGGCCAGCTCTTCCTGCCGCCTGTAAAAACTCTGCGCATCGTCGAGTTGCGCCTTGAGCGCCGCCAGATTGGCGTCCGCCCCTGAAACGCCGGCCCGCTGGTTCTCGACCGCTGCCTGCGCCGCCGTCAGTTTCGCCCTGGCATCGGTCAGATCAGCCCGCGACTGCTCCAGATTCGCCCGCGCCTGCCTGACCTGGGCCTGGAAGATCGCCGGATCGAGCTGCGCTATCACCTGTCCTTTCCTGACCTCGCTGTTGAAGTCGGCGTAAAGCGCCTGGATCGTTCCCGAAACCTGCGACCCGACCTGGACCGTCGTTACCGCCTGCAGAGTCCCCGTGGCTCCGACTGTGTTTCTGATGTTGCCTTTCGTTACCCGACCCGTCATGTATCCCGTCGTCCCGTCGCCTTCACGCAGATACAGATACCAGATCCCCACAACTCCCGCCGCAATCAGGATCATTATCAGTGCGATTCGTGTATTGGTGATTTTTATCTTCATACCCGCCTCCCCGTGTATTAATTAAGGAAAGCAATATTCGTGCCACTGTAACCGGCGATCAGCGACTAAGGGGTGACTGTGGCCTGAGAGCTTTCGCGCAGCGGAGTGCGCATCTTTACCCAGTTACGATGAAAATCGGGAAAGCAGAGCGGGCGGGATGGAGCGGGGATCATCGAGGGCGCACCGGGTAGAAGCCCGGTGCGCCGTCTGAGAGGGTTATCAGTTATTCGCTCTGGCGATGGTTGTGCGCAGCGCCCTGAGGTTCTGGCCCGGCCGGCCGAACTGGCGGACGAGGTTGCGTTCGAGCAGTGAGCCTTCCCGCGCTCCGTCGAGCGCGCTGACGAGATGCGTCTTGTGAGCGGGATTGCTCGGGTGGAGAGTGATCAGGGCGAGAGCGAACTCCATTTCGGGGCTCTCGCCGCGAAGGCCCTTCGCCTTGCGGACCATGGCGTATCCGTCCATTCCGCTGAGCGATGCATTGGGCGAATTGTAGCCTGCCTGTTTGTAGCTGGCCGAGAGGTATCCGGCATCGAAGAGGGCGAGCGCGGAGGGTTTGTTGTCTCTGAACGACGAGCGGACGCGTTCCATCAGGGCGGCCATCAGGGCGTCGGCGGCCTTGTGGTTCCTGGCCGACATTCCGACTTCGCGATCGACGTTCGACCAGACGGCGTAAACGGTCGCTCTGCGGAGCGTCTCCATGCGTTCGAGGACCGGCGTTTCGGGGCCGAGCAGCGCGAGCGTATCGGTCGCCAGCCGATTGATATCGTAATCTTTTTTGACGTCGCGCCAGTCCGGGCCTTGCCAGGGCAGCGATCTGGCGTTGCCGGTGTCGATCGGATGGCAGATCAGCGGGGGGCCGGCCTGGGCCGGCAGGAACATGACGAGCGCGATGGCGATCAACGTGAATGAACGGCGAAGTCCTTTTGTCATCAGAATACCTCCCTGTCAGTTGTTATCGGTTGTGGTTTCGATCCGTGCAGTCGGAGCGGGGAAGGGGGCCTTCCACAGTCTCCACCAGCTTGAATCTCCGAGTTCGAGCGGTTCCCAGAGTGAATCCAGCATCCCGCGGTCTCCGTCGATCACGCCACGCCTGGTTACTCCGGCCGGCGCGGGAATGAGCGATGTCAGCCGGTCATAGACGCGGCCTCGCGCGCCTCCCTCGGTTCGCGAGAGGAGATGCCAGAGCGTCAGTCCGTCGCGTTTGCGCGCTAGCGGCAGCAGCGCGTCGAGGGCGGACATTTTCTCAGTATCGTTTCGCGCGGCATCGAACTCAGCGAGTGTGTCGATAAAGACGGTCGATGCATCGTCGAAGAAGGGAGTGCCGGGGCCGGAATCCGGTCTGGTCAGGCAGACGGCGCCGGCCGGAACGAACGATTCGCGTCCCTTCCATTCGAATGCCACCCAGCCGAGCGTGACCTTCAGCTTTCCGGCTCCCCGGCGATCGACCTCGAGGGTGTAGCTGCACCCGAGATCGACGGCCACGGCCGACGGCGTATCGACGAAGAACTGGCGGGGCGGCGCCCAGATGAACGCCTCCATCCTGCCGACTTCGATCGCCAGACGATGGGTCCCGGGACTTGCATCGGCCAGCCGGACGCGGGAATTGGGATCGATCTTCACTTCGCCGATCTGTCCGACGCTGATCTGAGCGCGCGAAGAAGAGTCGGTCGTCAGCCATTCGCCGGGCTTGAGCCGTCCGCGGGAGGCGATCCGCTGATCACCGATCGCGGGCGCGCCGTCGATTCGCGTCACCTCCCAGCCCGTATCCGTAGCCGGCGGCGTCTGCTGACGGAAGATCGCGAAACCGATCGCCGCGGCAATCGCAAGAACCGCCAGCGCGTAACTGAATGCCGGCAGCGGGAACAGCGCCGATGCCCATGACTTCTTATCGGGCCGTGCATCGAGCGCCGCTTCAAGATCCGTCCAGATTGAATCAGGCGCGCTGACGATCTTCAGCTCGCGGACCGCCTCGGCGCCGAACCTGATCTCATCGTATTCGTGACGGCACCGGCGGCAGCCGACAAGGTGTTCGCCGATCCGGCGCGCCTCGTCCGGCGTCAGCTCGCCGTGCACGTATGCCGATAGATCTTTTGTAACGTGGTTCCAGATCATTTGATATCACCCCGCAGAGCCTCGAGCAGCCCGGCCAGCTCCCTGTGTCCGCGGTTCAATCTCGAGGCGACGGTCCCTTCGGAACACCCCAGAGCCTCGGCCATCTCCCTGTAACTCAGATCCTCGAAATATTTGAGAAGTATGGCGATCCTCAATTTCGGTTTCAGCCTTCCTACCGCCCGTCTGACCAGGGCGCTTCGCTCGATCATCGAATAGTCGGTTTCGATCGTTACCCGGCTTTCAATAAACTGGTTTTCATCTCCCTCCTCCTCGCCGCCCTGATCATCGATCGAGATGAACCGCCGCTGCTTTCTGTGCTCGTCCAGACAGGCATTGACCGTGATCCGGTGGAGCCAGGTCGAGAAGATCGACTCCGAACGGAATTCGCCGATCCGTGTGAAGAGCTTGAGAAAGACCTGCTGAACGATGTCCCGCGCCGAGGACTCGTTCCCGCTGAAATGCAGGGCGATCGAATAGACGCGATCCTTGTGGAGCTCATAGAGCCGCCTGAACGCCTCGCGGTCGCCGCTCCGGCATGCCTCTATCAACAGCCTTTCGCTGGCCATCTCGTTCATTACGGCGCGTCTCTCCATCATTGCCTGATCACGTCCTTCTACTTCTCAGACGCGGCAGGCTCCGGGTTTCTTCCATTTACTGAGCAGTTACTGATTTTTAATCAATCAGTGCTTCCATTGAGGCACGACTTCGATGTATAAAGATAGGGAATATTCCTCGTGTATCCCCTGAAGAACATCTCGTACCCTGTAAATATTTGATATCACGTTTCGCGGGAATCTGATCGCCTCGAACCCCGTGGTGCGGCTGCATTCCCGATATTCACCGTGACGTGATGCAATTAAAAGATATGAGAGAAGAATAGAAGCGCATCGATAAAACCATAGAGTTGCCTGCCTGAATACGATGCGCGTGAATTGACAGACGCACACTCCGACATACCCGATCCCCGATTACGAACACAGGATTTCGCTCCGCCAGGCAGGCGGAGGTGTGTTCGACCCCCGATATCGCGAAGATGAGACAAGGAGGAGAAACAGATGCTCGATCCGGAGACGCTGTTGAATGATCGATATCTCATTTTGAGCCCGATCGGACAGGGCGGTATGGGAGCGGTCTATCAGGCGACGGACCAGAAATTCGGCAATGAAGTGGCCATCAAGGAGACATTTTACAGCGATCAGCAGTTGAGGGGAGCGTTTTCGCGGGAGGCGAAGCTGCTCAACCGGCTGCGCCATGCGGCGCTGCCGGTGGTGATGGACTATTTCGATATCAATGACAGGCAGTTTCTGGTGATGCAGTACATCCCGGGCAGAGATCTCGAGAGGTGTCTGAACGAACGGATGGAGGAGGGTGCGGGACCGTTTCCGGTGCCGCAGGTGCTCAGCTGGGCCGATCAGTTGCTGGATGCGCTGGAGTATCTTCACTCGCAGTCGCCGCCGATAATTCATCGCGACATCAAGCCGCAGAACATGAAGCTGACTCCCCGGGGAGAGATCGTGCTGCTCGATTTCGGGCTGGCGAAGGGGGACGTTTCGAGGCATTCCGTGTCGAGCAGGGGGATTCGGGGATATACGCCGAACTATGCATCTCTCGAACAGATTCGGGGCATGAGCACCGACGCGCGGAGCGACGTTTACAGCATGGGGGCGACGCTCTGGCATCTTCTGACCGGCGAATTGCCGCAGGATGTGCTGACCAGGATTGCGGCCATGCTGCTCGGCCAGCCGGATCCGCTGCCGGCGATCACGGACCTGAATCCGGATGTTCCGCCGTCGGTTGCGGCAGTGATCGACAAAGCCGTCTCGCCGAATCCGGACCAGCGATTCGCCAATGCGGCGATGATGCGCCAGGCGCTGCGCAATTCGACCCTCAGCAACGGGCAGGTCAGTTTCCACCGGACGCCGACGCTGGTCGACGATCCGTTGTTCTCGACGATCGAGGTGGCTGCCTCCGTCAGATTGAATCCACGGATTTTTGAATCGGGAGGCGACCGGCAGGAAGAAAGAGAAGAGAGCCGGGGCGCCTCAACGCCCGTTGAAGTCGCTCAGGAGGGACAATCCGGGACGACCGGCGAGAGCGAAGTCGCCAATTCACGATCGTCCATCGGCAGCGCCATGCGGGTTCATCCGGCGGGATATGTCGTCGCCGCGCTGCTCATTCTGGCGGCCATCGCGGGTCTGGGGATTTTCAGATTGCAGCGATGGGGCAACGGCCTGATCGCCAGCATCAACGGGCTTGTCGCGACGACCCAGGCAAATGTCGGCGGGCCGGCGCTGGCGATCCCGATGCGTGTCGAAGCCATGCGGTATCACCTCGAGATCGCTCCGCTGTCGGGCGGGCCGTCAAGAACGACGGGCCTCATGCCGCTGGCTGACGGGAGCAGATTCAAGTTTCATTTCAGGCCGCATGCGAAAGGGTATCTCTACATCATCGCTCCGGGAGCCGGCGATATCTGGCAGACCTTTCTGACCAACGAACCGATGCCTTCGTCGGGCGTGACCACCAATGCCGTCGCGGGCGGCAGAGAGTACATGTTTCCCGACGGCGGCCAGTGGTTCATGATGCAGCCGGAAGCTGAGATCACGCCGTTCACTATCATCTATTCCACCAGGCCGCTGGCCGCTCCGGCATTTCTTTCGATGCCGTCAGGACGCAATCTGAGCCGTGAAGAGATGCGTCAGCTCGATCAGTTCAAGAAGATGCACGCCGTGAAGCCGGCCGAGCTGGTGGCGGTTGCCGACAACAATCAGCCATCGGTTGCCGTTCAGGTGCCGGCCGAACGCTCATCCGATGATGTGCTGGTCTTCGACATCTCCCTCAGGAAAAGATAGAGGATATCGATCGCAATGAAAAAAAATACTGCCGGATTCAATCGCAATCGAAATTATGGACATTCATCACTCGTCGGATGTCTGGTGACGGGCATTCTGGTCTCGATCTTCACGATACAGGCAGCGGGGCAGGTGGTTATCGTGCCGAACCGCTTTCGTTCGGAGCGGCGGACGGGCAAGAACAGAGAGAAGAAGGATTCCGGCAAACGCGTCAGACCGGCGCCGATCGAATCCGCGCCTGAAGCGCCAGCCGGTCGGATGTCGAAGCTCGCTTTCACGCTCAGTCTGCCGGAGATCGCGGATCCGCCGGCGAATCGACCGGAAGAGGCTGAGAAGCCGGCTCGGCCCGAGGTTCCGCTGATGCATTCCTCGTTCAACGTGCTGGTTGCCGACAATCGCGGCAAGGTGATCGAAACGAGGACCGAATCGACCAGATCCTTCAGTCAGCAACTGCCGGGCGGGATCGGAATCGAGATGGTCGAAATTCCGGCCGGGACTTTTCTGATGGGGGCTGATGAGGCCGAGCTGGAATCGGTCATGCGTGAGAATGTCAGAAACGCAGGGCGGGCGAGAGAGGGAGACCGGATCGGCGAAATTGAGTGGGAGATCCCGCGGCATCAGGTCGGCGTCGCTGAAATGATGATCAGCAGGTACGAGATCACTCAGGCGCAGTGGCGCGCAGTCGCCGGTCTGCCGAAGATCGACATCGAACTGATCAGCGATCCTTCGCGATTCAAGGGCGGCAATCGGCCGGTCGAGAATGTCTCATGGGCTGAGGCCGTCGAATTCTGCGCCAGGCTCTCGCGTCTGACGGGGCGCAAATTCCGGCTGCCGACCGAGGCTGAATGGGAATACGCCTGTCGCGCGGGTACTTCGACCCCGTTCAGCTCAGGCGATGGTCTCGGCTCGGACTGGGCGAATTTCAACGGGCGCAGGCCGTTCGGATCTAATTCAAAGGGACCCTATCGCGAGCAGACGGTTCCGGTCGGCAGTCTCGGAGCGGCCAACGCGTTCGGTCTGTACGATATGCATGGCAACGTCTGGGAATGGACGATGGACCGGGGGCCGGTCGGTTCGGGTGAATCCGGGCCGGGCTCCGGAATGAAGATCCTCCGCGGCTGCGGATGGGACAGCGCGGGCATCGAATGCAGATCGGCGGCCCGCCGGACGATCGACCTCGATCATCGCGCGGATAACGTCGGATTCAGGGTCGTGGTCGAAGCCGCTGAGAAATGATGCGGTGCTCAGACGCGCCGCGCGCCCGGCCGCCCGTCCTCGACGACGAAGCTCGCTTTGGTGGCGATCGGTTCGTCAGGCCGGCTGACCGATTCGAGGATTCGATAATCGGTCTGCCAACGGTTCCTGTCTACGGTGCAGCGGACGTATCCGCGCTGCCCGTTGAAGTACCTGATGTGCGGATTCTCGGACAGCATAGACTGGGTGTTCGGACGCTGGTCCGCTCCATCGCCTCCCGATGAGATCGATGTGCCTACGAATTCCGTCGCCACGACCGGTGAGTCGTCGCGGTTGAAATCGGGCTTCAGATCCGAGACCCAGTTCGAATGAATGTCGCCGGTCAGGACTACGGGGTTGGACGGTTTGCGATCACGAATGTATGAGAGCAGCCGTTTCCGCGCCGCCGCGTATCCGTTCCACTGGTCCATCGAGAACTGCTGCTCGGGGCCCGCCAAGCCGTCGACCTGACCCATCATCACCTGCTGGGCGATGATGTTCCATTTCGATCGTGAACGGTCCATCTCACGCATCAGCCACCTCTCCTGCTCGGCGCCCATGATCGTTGCTTTTTCATCCAGCGATTCGGGGCAGGCGGGTTTGCGGCCGTCGCCGCACGGCTGGTCGGTCCGGTACTGCCGGGTATCGAGCATGTAGATCCGCGCCAGATTTCCGTATGTCAGCCGGCGATAGATCTCGACGCCGCCGCCGCGGAGGACGGACTTCCTGAGCGGCATGTGTTCGTAGTAGACCTGATAGGCGCGCGCCCGGCGGGCGGCGAACTCCTCGACCGGCGCGTTGTCCTCGGCGATCACGCCGGCATAGTTGTTGTCGACCTCGTGATCGTCCCAGACCAGCGCCCACGGAAAATTCGCATGCGCCTGACGGAGCAATGGGTCTGTCTTGTAGAGCGCGTAGCGGTTGCGGTAATCGTCGAGCGATTTGATCTCAGGGCTGTTGTGCCGTCTGACGCGTCCGCCGACGGGATTGCCTTCATAGATGTAATCGCCGAGATGGATGACGAGATCCAGATCCTCGTCGCTCATATGCCGGTACGCGGTGTAGAGCCCGGTTTCATAGTGCTGGCACGATGCGAAGGCGAATTTGAGCTGTTCGTTGCGCGCATTGGTTTCGGGCGCCGTGCGGGTTCTGCCGATCGAGCTTGAACCGGCATCGACTGTGAAGCGGTACCAGTACCAGCGCGACGGTTTGAGCCCCGAGACCTCGACGTGAACGGAGTGGCCCCATTCCGGCTCGGCCATGGCGGTCCCTTTCGCGACCACCTTCTGCATCCGGTCGTCGGTCGCGATCTCCCATTTGACGGGAACGCGTTGCGCGGGCATTCCTCCGCCGTTGAGCGGATCCGGCGCGAGCCTGGTCCAGAGCACGACGCCGTTCTCCCACGGATCCCCGGATGCCACGCCGAGGCTGAACGGATCGTCGGCGAAGCTCAGGCCGTCGTTCTTCGTCCATCCCGCAACGGGATGGATCAGCGCAGCTCCCGCCAGCGCTGCTCCTCCGATCAGGAAATTACGACGTCCGTTCCGGCGTTCATTACTCATGATTTAGATCTTTCCTTTCGCAGATTGTCGGTATGGATATCCGGGCTCACGCGTTGCGCGCCGATCAAGATAATCCATCCGTAACAGTTGAAGCAATTGACTGCGGTCGATCAGGCTCAGAGGAACCTGATAATCAGAAAACCCAGGTACGTTCCGATGCCATTGCCGAGCGAGCCGACGAGGATGGCGGGCAGATAGAGATCCTTGCGGTCGAGGCTCCGCGCCAGCGCGAGAGCCGAAGCGCCGCCGCCGATGTTGGCTTGCGAGGCAATGGCGATCATATCCCAGTCCCTGTAGATCAGCGCGCCGATGCCGAAGATGACGATCCCGTGAGTCAGCACGAGGACCGTCACGAAGATCAGCAGTTTCAATCCGAGCGGGCCGATGCCGGCCAGCGCGGCGAATTCGCAGTATGCTCCGATCACGGCCATGAAGACGTAGACGCTGAAGAGCCCGAGCAGCCGCCCGCCCTTCAACCGGTTGACGACCGGAAATTGCGCCAGCACCAGAGCCAGGCTGGTCAGGATCAGGATCGACGGGACGTTGAATCCCGCTCGCGAAATCAATCCCGTCAGCCAGTTCGACGCCAGCAGAGCTCCCAACCCGAAGACGAGCATCAGAGTCAGGTCGTACGGAGTTACCGTGACCGCGTCGTCGTCAGGCGGGACGGCATCGGCCGTTCTGTCGACCTCGCGGCTTTCTGTTTTCCGATTGAGCAGTTTCGGAATCGCGATGGTGGCGATCATCCAGAATGTGGTCAGGATGTTGTCGACTGCGATCGCTCCGGCGTAGAGGTTCCCCTGCTTCGTGACTTCGTAATGCAGCGCGATGGCATTGAAGTTGATGCTGCCGCCGATGTAGGTCCCGGCGAACATGCCGCCGATTGCACCGTAGAGCGGGCCGAGCGATTCGCGTCCCGTGACCGCCCACATCCCGACCGCCACCCCGATCATCGTCGCCAGAGAGCCGAGCAGAAACAGCAGCAGCATCGGCAGTCCGGCGCGCCTCAGGTTCTTCAGATTTACTTCCAGCAGCAGATAGAAGATGGCCAGCGGCGCGATGATCGTGAAGACGATATCGTAGACCGGCGAGGCGTTCGACGCCGAAGGGATCGCGCCCGCGTTGGCCAGAATCGCCGTGATCAGAATGACCAGCAGCGCGGTGCCGAAATGTTTGAGCGCCGTTCGCCTGACCAGCCATTCAGCGGCCAGCACCGCCAGGCAGAGCGCAAACACGACATAGAGCGGATTGGAGATTATTTCCATAATTCAGTCGGGTACGATTTTTAGCGACAATTGAATGGTTTAGTGATACCCTCCCGCCCATCAATCGCCGGATTGACTATAACAGCCAGAAGTCAGATAACATCGACTGCCTCAAGAGTGAGCCAGCCATTCAAATCGGAGGTGCCGGATGCGGCAAAAGCTGAAGATCCCCCTGACGATCCTTTCCATCCTGACGACAGCAATTGTAATCGCTTCAGCCTGGAAGATGAGCGTGACCTCGATGACGTTGCAAGCCAATTCGATCGAACTGAAATGTGAAACCTCGTGCAGTCAGACGAAGGCACGCACTTCGCAGGCGATTCTGACATTCAAGGCGAGCGAGGGCCAGCTTTCGCAGATCGCTCTGGAGACCACTGTCTTCAGCGAAGGCTTCGCGCAGGGCATCCTGGCGCGCCTGACGGGGATCAGCCGGGAGGGAAAGTTCCAGGTCGTACGGCCCGAGAATCAGCGGAACGTCAGCGGTCTGAGCAGTCTGACCATCGCAGGGGTCGAAGTTTCCGAACCTACGGGTCTGGTCAGAGTCACGATCGAGGGGCTCGAGCCCGGACTGAACTATCAGTGGAGACTGCGCTCGCTCGATCTGGCGACATCGCTGAGCGACACCGCCGTCTGCCAGGCGCCGGTCTGTCCGTTCGACGAGGTCGAGGAACAGATCATTCGGACCAGGTAGTTTCACCGCAGCCATATCTTCAGTCCCGGAGCGCCGCTATCGACGCCCGGGCGATGATCGGTGTCTGATCGCCGGAGGTAAGTCATGAACAAGCCTGTATTCGCTTCGATAAAAACGAGTGGGATCTTATTTGCGTGTCTGCTGGCGCTGCTGCCTGTCGTGGCGGCTGTCGAGCGTCTGGCGCTGCGCGGCGCCGCCGGTCAGGTGACGCTGACCGACATCAACCCTGACAATTCTTCGCTCGACGCCAGCAATGCTAACGGCGCATCGGGTGGTCGGGTCAACGGCCTGGCGGCGGATCCGGGGAACAACCAGGTCTTTTACGCCGCCAGCGAATGGGGAGGGCTTTACAAGAGCACGAACGGCGGCCAGAACTGGACGAGGCTGAATAATCACAGGCCGACGGCGACGTGGGATGTCGAGGTCAGTCCGGCCAACTCGAATCTGGTCATTGCGACTTCGTTTTACGACGGCCGCGTCAATTCGCTTTCGGG
>CALBSU010000614.1 GCA_937967285.1 uncultured Acidobacteriota bacterium | reverse complement strand
ATGAAAACCTCCCTGTCTGGCTGATTGGCAGGGTGGCCTGAAACGGATTATAGGCCCGTCTTAAATTAGTTTCCAGTTGTAACTGCTCAGCCTGCGGAGCAGGCGTCAGAATTTAGCCCGGGTTACGCGAGTCTTCGAGCGGAACCCCGGGACGGCCGTTAATATTTTTTCCAAGCCGCGTCAGCGGCGACAGAATATGAAATTTGTTCATACGGTCTGTCGCCGCTGACGCGGCTTAATTTATTTTGTGTCCCTGGTCCTCCCGCTCCGCGGGTTTAGGCCAGCCAACAGGGGCTGAATAGTTACATTAATAATGATATTGCACGGGAAATAGACCCCGACCGGGTCGGCGGCGGGCCCCTGAGTGGAATTCCGATTGTGATTTTTGCCGGTAAACTGTGGTTTCTGAATACTTTCAACCCGGAGAGGAGTCGGGTTTCAGATGGGGTGAGGACATACTCTTTTGAAATGAAGAGGGCGATTGCTCACTGGGTACAATCGCCCTCCTCTACGCCAAAGAGCAAGTCGAGGCGCCGCAGCGGGGGTAAAAACCGGCATCGGACCGCTGCACCGTTACTC
This sequence comes from uncultured Acidobacteriota bacterium, assembly GCA_937967285.1. GTDB lineage: Bacteria > Acidobacteriota > Blastocatellia > RBC074 > RBC074 > JADJXM01. The sequence goes on along the minus strand of CALBSU010000614.1, from coordinate 7,803 downwards.
AACACCAGCAGATCTTGCTGGCATCTGTGTAAGACACACAATAGATGGATAATTCCGGTTTGAGGACGCAAAAATCATGAAAAATTTTGCATCGACCTGACAAGCGGGCCGGCGAAGTAGTATAAGATTAACTGAGACAATAAATTAAAGTAACCAATGCGGATCGTCCTGAACGCGGGAGTATTCATTAAATGACGGCAAAAGACGGTTCACCGCCGCCGAGGCTGGCCGGTTTCGCAGGTGAGTTGTTGCGAGACAACTACGTATCGATCATCAACCTTGAACAGGGTGTGAGAAAGGGAGATGTCAATGCGATACACGACATGCGCGTCGGGATCAGGCGGATGAGGAACGCGCTGAACAACTTTTCGACATGTCTGCCGAAAGAGGACCGGAAACAGCTGGTCGATGCGCTCAAGACGCTGGCGACCTCGCTGGGCAAGGTGAGAGACCTCGACGTTCTGATCGGATCGCTGAAAAATCAGAAGAAGAAGATCGCGTCGTCAGAGCAGCAGGCGGTTAAAGGATTGATCAAGCGGGCCAGGGTGAGAAGGAGGAGAAACCTGAAGTCGCTCAAACGTTTCATGGACGGACCGGTATTCGCTTCGCTGAAAAACGAAAAAGCGATGATTGAGTCGATCGGGGGAGTCGGGGCGAATGGCGAAACCGTTTAAGATCAAGGGTCTCAAATCGGATGTGCCGTTGCCTGAGGCGGCTGAGCGGATAATGCGCGCGCGGCTCAAGGAATATTTTTCGCACATCGGATCGAACGAGCGAAATCCGACGCCGGAGCAGCTTCACGCGCTGAGAATTTCCGGAAAAAGATTACGGTATTCGGCTGAAAGCCTGCGCGACCTCTATCCCGACAGGCTCGAGATGATTATCGACATGCTCAAGCGGGTCCAGGACATGCTCGGCGAGATGCAGGACTGCATTGTCTTCAGCCAGTTGATCGAGGGGGATCTGTCGCGCCTCAGAAAGCGCAAGCCGGGGAGCCCCGAGATCGTTCAGCTCGAGCGGTTGATCGAATCCTATCGGGAGAGGCACCGAGTCCTGACCGGCCAGTTCCTGGACCTCTGGCATGGAATGGCCAGCAAGGGGATCAGGAGGAGCTTGCGGAAAATGATCTCGGCGCCGGCAGTTCCGTCCTCAGTTTCTGTTGATCAGGCTGGCGACGAATCCGGCTCCGAAACCGTTGTCGATATTGACGACGGTCACGTTTGAAGAGCAGGAATTGAGCATTCCGAGCAGGGCCGCGATGCCGTTGAAGCTGGCGCCGTAGCCGATGCTGGTCGGAACGGCGATGACCGGCACGCTGACCAGCCCGCCGACAACGGAGGGCAGCGCGCCTTCCATTCCTGCAACGCAGACCACGACCCTTGCGGATCTGAGCATCTCACGCCGGCTCAGAACCCGATGGATGCCGGCAACTCCGACATCGAACAGGCGAGTCGTCTGATTGCCCATGACCTCCGCCGTGACGGCGGCCTCCTCGGCAACGGGAATGTCAGAGGTCCCGGCCGTGACGATGGCGATGGTTCCGGTCCCGCGAATCGTCTCGTCCCTTCTGACCGAAATCGCGCCGCAACTCTCGTGAAAGACGGCATCGTCAGCGATCCTGTGGATGCTGTCGAAGGTCTCGCGGTTGGTCCGCGTGATCAGAAGATTGGACGAGTTGGCGAGCAGCCGCTCGGCGATGCCCGTCACCTGATCGACGGTCTTGCCCTGACCGAAGATCACCTCCGGGAAGCCCTGCCGGAGGCTCCTGTGATGATCGACATTGGCGTAACTGAGGTCCTCGTAGGGCAGATGGCGCAGACGCTCGACAGCCTGCTCGAGATCCAGCTCTCCGTCCCTGTACCCGTCAAGCAATTGCCTGAGTTTTTCGTGATCCATAATTCAAGATTTTCCGATCTTCAGTTTCTTTGTACGACACAGCCCTCCACTTCGTTACCGCTTCGTGACAGAAATGCCAAGCCGGTCGCCTATCCTGTTATCAAGAGCGAATGAGCTTTATAGCCAAGATTCGCATAGCTTGACAAGTTTTCACGGCGCCTCATATAGTCGCAGGTTGAACCGGGTCGGCCGGGAGAGCGCCGAATGGAGTTCAGAGAATGAAAAAGATCACAGTCGGGATCACGGGTGCGAGCGGATCGATCTATGCGCAGCGACTGCTGTCTCAACTGGATTCCTGTCCGGAGGTCTCAGTTGTCGATCTGGTGATCTCGCAGGCGGGGATCAGGGTGGTCCGCGAGGAGTTGGGAATCAACGTCGCGGGGACCGAGTCGAAGGCAGTGCGCGAACTGATCGGCAGGGATTCGGACAAGATAGTCATCCATCCGGCGAGCGATATCGGAGCGACGATTGCGAGCGGGTCGTATCTGAGCGATGCGATGATCGTCGTCCCGTGCAGCATGAGTTCGCTGGCCATGATCGCTACGGGAGTGACACGCGATCTGATCCACCGGGCGGCGGACTGCATGCTCAAGGAGAACCGGACGCTGATCCTGGTTCCGCGGGAGACTCCGCTCAACGCCATCCACCTCGAGAATATGCTCAAGCTGGCCAGGCTGGGCGTGCGGATAGTGCCGGCCATGCCGAGCTTCTATCATTATCCGCAGACCATCGACGACCTGGTCGAACATTTCACGCATCGCCTGCTGGATCACCTGGGCGTCGATCACGAGCAGAAGACGCGATGGGAAGGCAGCCGCAAGAATCTCGAAACCAGCCCGTGGGCGAAATGACCCCGGCAGGCAGGATCCAAGAATGCTCAGAAGTCTCAGAACAACTTTCGAGATGATCAAGATCGAGCACACGCTCTTCGCGCTTCCGTTCGCCTTGCTGGGGGCGGTTCTGGCGGCTGACGGGATGCCGGGAATGCGTCAGATCTTCTGGATCCTGGTGGCGATGGTCGGGGCGCGATCGGCGGCGATGGCCTTTAACCGGCTGGTCGACATGAAGTTCGATGCGCTCAATCCGCGGACCAGCACGCGCGCGCTGCCGGCGGGACTGCTGAGCAGGGAGTTCGTGACGCTCTTCGTCATCGCCTCGGCGGCGCTCTTCTTCCTGGCGGCGGCCATGCTCAACCGGCTGACGCTGCTGCTGTCGCCGGTCGCGCTGCTTTCGGTACTCATCTATTCGTACACCAAGCGGTTCACTTCCCTCTCGCATCTGGTGCTGGGATGGTGTCTTTCGATCGCGCCGACTGGCGCCTGGATCGCGGTCCGGGGAAGCATCGATTCGCCGGTCCCGCTGCTGCTGAGCCTCGCCGTCATGCTCTGGACCGCCGGATTCGACATCATCTATGCCTGCCAGGACAGGGACTTCGACGCCTCGAACGGACTGCACTCGATACCACAGAGATTCGGCATCGCGCGGGCGCTCTGGATTTCGCGCGCGCTCCATGCCGGAATGTTCCTGATTCTGGTCTGGATTTACGCCCTGACGGGCCTGCACTGGATCGGGCTGCTCGGCATACTCGCGACGGCGGCACTGCTGATTCACCAGCACAGGCTGGTCAGGGCCGACGATCTGTCGAAGCTCAATGCCGCCTTCTTCACGACCAACGCCTGGGTCAGCGTCATCCTCTTCGTGACCATCGCGGCCGATATCTTCCTGCTCAAATGAGGTTAGACATGAAAACATTTCTCATGACCGCGATCGCGCTGCTCCTGACCTGCTCGGGCGCGGAGGCGCAGGAACGCCGGCAGGAGTTTTCAGCCGAACACAGCCACGATTACGCGTCGCTCTTTCAGATCGATATGCAGGTCGATGACTTCACCTTCCCGCTCCTCGAGGGGGGCGAGATACGGCTCCGCGATGCGGTCAAGGGACACAAGCTCATTCTGATCCATTACTTCGCGGCGTGGTGCCACAACAGCAACTACGACGTAGTGACGATCAATGAGCTCTACCGGAAATACCGCGACGCCGGCCTGGAAGTGATCGCCGTCTGCGAATATTCCAATCGCGATTCGATCCGTAAATTCGTCGAGAAGCACAAACCGGAATACAGGATCGCGGTCGAAGGCAACGGCAAGCGAAACGAACGGGCCTCATCGACTCATTACAAGTACCGCATGAAAGCCGCCGATACGCGGCTCTGGGGAACGCCGCTCAATATTCTGATCGACGCGCGTGACATCACGCCCGACGGCGACGTCATCGTCGCAAAGGCCCGCGTAGCCAACGGCGAACTGATCAAGTCGGAAGTCGAAGGGTTGATCGAAGAATTAATTAAAGTAGAAAGTAAAAAGTAGAAAGTGCGCCGCATAAAGCAGATTTTATATTATCAATATTATTTCTTTCTACTTTCTACCTTCTACTTTCTACTTATTCAGAGAGACAATTATGACTACAAACTATTTTCATGATCCGGCGCTCGCGGAGATGGCCGGGAGGGTGGAGGCCGGTGAGAGGCTGAGTTTCGAGGACGGGATCAGGCTCTACCGGTCGGACGATCTTCACGGAATCGGGCGGCTGGCCGATATCGTCCGGCGGCGCAAGCATGACCGCGCGACCTACTTCAACGTCAACCGGCATCTCAACCCGACGAACTACTGTTACGCCGACTGCAAGTTCTGCAGCTATTTCGTCAAGCACAACCAGGAGGGCGGATACACTCACAATCTGGAGGAGTGTCTGAAGATCGCGCGCGAGGCGCACGAGCAGGGCGCGACGGAGCTGCACATCGTCGGCGGGCTCAACACGCGGCTGCCGTTCTCGTATTTCACCGACATGCTGACGGCGATCAAGCGCGAGTTTCCGGACCTGCACCTCAAGGCCTTCACGATGGTCGAGCTGGATTTCTTCGCGAATTTCTACAAGATGTCGGATGAAGAAGTGATCGAGAAGCTGCGGGCGGCAGGGATGGATTCGTGTCCGGGCGGCGGCGCTGAGATCTTCGCCGAGGAGACGCGCGAGAAGATCTGCACGCACAAGACCGACGGCAACCGCTGGCTGGAGATGTCCGGCAAGGTGCACCGGGCGGGGCTCAAGACGAATGCGACGATGCTCTACGGCCACGTCGAAACGATCGAGGACCGCGTGGACCATCTGGTCAGGCTGCGGGAGCAGCAGGACCGGAGCGGCGGTTTCCAGTGTTTCATTCCGCTGGCCTTCTATCCGCCGGGGACGCAGCTCTCGCACCTGCCGGGACCTTCGGGCATCGACAGCCTGAAGACGATGGCGGTATCGCGGCTGATGCTGGATAATATCGATCATATCAAGGCCTACTGGGTCATGCTCGGCAAGAAGCTGGCGCAGACCGCGCTGCATTTCGGAGCCAACGATCTGGACGGGACCATCACCGGAGGCGGCGAACTGATGGAATCGTATCTGGTCGAAAACCGCAGTGACAACGAGGCCTCGAAGGAAGAGATAATCGAGCTTGTCAGGGAGGCCGGCTTCGTGCCGGTCGAGCGCGACACGCTCTACCGGCCGCTGCACAGCTATGCGGCGGCCTGACGGAACAGGGTGATCGCCGACGGCGGTGAGCCTGTCCGGCGAGTTCCGGATTCGAATCGTAAGCGGCACACGTCGCAGGAGAGAGACGATGTATCCCGCCGTGGCACGAATATTCGTCAGCTCGACGTGGATCGATCTGCAACCCGAGCGTAGTGCGGTCGAGGACGCCGTCCACCGGATGAGCGAAGCGAAGTTCATCGGGATGGAGTACTTCGGCAGCCGGCCGGAGACGACCGAGGCGGCATCGCTTGACGAGGTCGACCGGGCGGACATCTACCTCGGGATCATCGGCGGCCGCTACGGTTCCGGAATCACCGAGCAGGAATACCGGCGGGCTCTGGATCGGGGACTTCCCTGCTTCATCTATATCAAGGACGACTCGGCGATCCCGCCGGCATTCCGCGATACCGATCGTGAAAAATCGTCCCGCCTCGCAGCACTCAAAGAAGAACTCTACTCACGCCACATCATCTGTCCTCCGTTCACATCGCCACAGGATCTGGCGGCTCACGTCCGCGACGATCTGCACCGCTGGTTCTACGACAATCATCTTCACGCGAGCCTCGAGACGATCGGGAGCATGACGACCAGGCCCGCGACGGGAAGGACGCTGAGGCTCGAGTCGGGTAATCAGTACGGGAGCGTGCTCGGACAGGGCATGCCGCCGAGGCTGACCGAGCAGATGGTGCCTCTGCGCCCGAACGTCCGGCCGTTCAAGAATCTGCTCGACCGGAACGATGAAATCCGCGTCGCGATCGAAACGCTGAGCAGCCTCTCACCCGTCCAGTTCTACGGCGAGGACGGGATCGGGAAGACATCGCTGCTGCGGCGTCTGGCCTACGAGGGATTCGGCGGCGCGTTTCCGGACGGAGCGATATTTCATCATCAGGCAGGGCGTCAGACGGCGGACGATCTGCTGCAGTTTATCTTCGAGTCGTTCTACGAGAGCCAGACCGGTTACAAGCCGACCGCGGCCGAGCGTCTGCCGAGGTTGAGAGACAAACGCGCGCTGATCCTGATGGACGATATCGAAAGCGGTCGCGCCGATATCGAGGATATGATCAATGCCCTTCCGGGCTGCGCGTTCCTGCTGGCCGGGGCCGAGCGCGTGCTCTTCGGCGAAGGCCGGGCGCTCCGTCTGGAAGGGCTGCCGGAAGCGGAAGCCGTCAAGCTCCTCGAGAATGAACTCGGAAGAGAGATTGCGCCTGACGAAGCGGAGCACGCCCGGGCAGTCTGCGCAGCGCTGAAAGGGCATCCGCTGTCGATCGCCCACGCGGCGGGGTACGCGGTTGAACAAAAGATCTCGCTGGCGGATCTCGCCCGGCGCGTCGGCCCCGAATATGCCCGACCGCTTTCGGAAGAGACGGCCGAAGGGCTTCACGACGATGAGAAGAGGCTGCTCGCGCTGCTAACTGCGCTTGGCGGAACGCCGCTCGACGCAGAGAGCATCGAGCGGATCTCAGGCCTCAGGCATGCCGAGCGCTCGCTCGAGGACCTGGCCCGCAGCAACCTCGCCGAACTGACTCCGCTCGGGTGGAGGATCAGCGCCATCGGCCGGCGCAATCGCGAGGATGAGGCAGAAAGCTCCGACTGGAGGCGCCGGGCGATCGGCTATTTCTCCGACGCCGTACAGCGGCGCGGAGGGATCGAACGGACGGCGCCGGCGCTGCTCGCCTGCCTGGACTGGGCCGAAGCGGCGCAGCTTCCGCGCGAGGCTCTCACCATCGGGCGGGCGGTCGAACCGGCACTCGAAACCGCGGGGAGATGGGACGCCGCGCAATCGGCGCTCGAAACGCTGAGGCCGCTGGCGGATGCCGCAGAGGATATCGACGCGGGCGCGTGGATCCGCCACCAGCAGGGCACGCTGGCGGCCTGTCGCGGCGATGATGAAACCGCCCGCAGACTGCTCACCGAAGCCCTCGAACAGCGAATAAAGGTCGGCGATCACATCTCGGCTTCGGTCACACGCCACAATCTCGACCACCTCTTCCCACCGGTCGGCGCCGTGAACCCGAAGAAGATGGCGGCAGGTCGCGGCAGAATGCCGGCGTGGGTCAGGTACGGTCTGATCGCGCTGCTCTCGGCCGGAGCGCTCGTCGGAGGCAAGACGATCCTCGACAGGTTCGCGTCACAACCGTCGGGCGGAATGACGATTCAACCGCAATCGCTCGATTTCGGACGTATTCCGGCCGGCGGCGAGAGCGCGCCTCAGACTCTTGAGATCATCAACTCGCTCGCCGACGAGACGGCAATCTCGGATGTCAGAATAACCGGCAACGAGCGCGAGCGGTTCAGGATCATCGAGAACCGCTGCTTCGGAATGAGGCTTCGCCC
>CALBSU010000613.1 GCA_937967285.1 uncultured Acidobacteriota bacterium | reverse complement strand
AGACCGACGGAGATACGGACCAGGCCGTCGGTGATGCCGGTTTCGCGGCGGACCTCTTCTGAGAGCTGGAGGCTCCACATCGAGGCCGGATGAACGACGAGAGTCTCGAAACCGCCGAGGCTGGCGGCCCTGGTTGCGAGTTTGAGCGATGAGATGAGTCGCTCTGCGGCGGCGTAGCCGCACTTCAGTTCGACGCTCAGCATGCCTGTGAATCCGGACATTTGCGCGGCGGCCAGATCGTGCTGGGGATGGGAATCGAGTCCGGGATAGAAGACGCGTGAAACCTTCGGGTGTTTATCGAGGAATGCCGCCAGAGCCATACCGTTGAGGTTATGGCGCTCGACGCGCAGGCCGAGGGTTCGCAGTCCGCGCAGGAGCAGCCATCCGTCGAACGGGCTGAGCGTCGCGCCCGCGACCAGCGCGAAACGCCAGACCTTTTCGACCAGTTCCTTCGATCCGATCAGGGCGCCGGCCGTCACGTCGTGATGCCCGCCGATGTATTTGGTCGCGCTGTGGACGACGGCGTCGATGCCGAATTCGAGCGGTCGCTGATTGCAGGGAGTAGAAAACGTATTGTCGCAGACGGTCAGTATCCCGTTCCGGCGGGCCAGTTCGACGATGAACTTCAGATCGGTCAGCTGCATGAGCGGATTGACGGGGGTTTCGACATAGATCATTCGCGTGTTCGGCCTGACCGCGGCGGCGAATGCCGAATTGTCTGTCTGATCGACGAAGGTCGCCTCGATTCCCCAGCGCGGAAGGACGTCGCGCAGCAGCGACATGGCTCCGGCGTAGTGGTTCTTCTGCGCGACCAGGTGATCGCCGGCGTTGAGGGTCCCGCCGATGACGGCGAAGATGGCTCCCATCCCCGATCCGGTGACGATCGCCGACTCTCCGCCCTCGAGTTCGGCCAGCGTCGCTTCGACCATCTCGTGATTGGGATTGCCGTAGCGCGTGTAGAACTCAGCCGGCTTGGTCGCAACTGCGATCTCGGCGAAATCCTCCGCCGTGTCCGCGCTGAATGTCGTGGTCTGCCAGATCGGCGGACTGATCGCCGCACTCCGGTTGAGAAACTTCGAGGTGTAGATCGCGCGGGTCTGAAACCCTTCAAAATCTCTGTCGTCTGACATTCCGTGTAATCCCTTGAAATCAGTGCTGAGCGAGATGAGTGAAACGGAGCGTGACCAGCGCCTGCTTGACGGCGGCAACCGCGGCATCGAACTTCGATTCGTGAACCAGCACGGAATCGGTGCTGTAGGTCGAAAGACTGAGGATGCTGATGTCCGCGTCGGCCAGAGCCCTGCTGATCTCGGCGATGAAACCGACGACCGAGAAATCGAGCACGGTATCGAACCTGATCATCCGTCGATTGAGTTGCGCTCTGGATCCCGTGAACCGGGGCTCGATCTTCATCCAGGCCTGCTGACCGACGATCAGGGTGAGCTCTTCCTTGTCGCGGGTCAGCGAAACGAACCCGTCGATCTCGCGCAGGCATTCGACGGCATCAGGGAATTGATCGAGCGGAATCGAGACGATGGCGTATCGCTCCTCGGGCAGATACAGATTGATCGGCATTGAGTCCTCCCTGAATAAAAGTTGCCGGCGCTTCAGACGATCGCATAGGCGCGGACCGGGAAGGTTCCGACTCCGCGGAACCTGACAGGCACGCAATGAAACCTGAATCCCGAGGCCGGCAGCCCGTCAAGTCCGCGCAGATGCTCGACGACGGGGATTCCCGCGCCGAGCAGCAG
>CALBSU010000612.1 GCA_937967285.1 uncultured Acidobacteriota bacterium | reverse complement strand
TAAGCCAGAGCCATGATCGTCAGGACCGGATTGAATCCGCCGTTGGTGACGTGAACGCTGCCGTCGACGACGAAGACATTATCTGTATCGTGAATGCGGCAATTCCGGTCGACGACAGAGGACTTCGGATCGTCTCCCATGCGGCAGGTGCCGGCCTGGTGCTGGCCGCCGCTGAGCCCGCTGCCGCCTCGCTTGTGCCAGACCTCGATGGCCCCCGCCTCACGCAGCCATTCCGCCGCCCGATCCGACATGGCGCGGCCGATCTCGACTGTATGCTCGTGGCGGTAACCCGACAGGCGCGCGACCGGAATCCCCCACTTGTCCCTGACCTTCGGATCGACCTCGACCCGCGAATCGCGGACCGGCATCTCCTGCGTCGGTCCCTGAACGCCGATCGTGTTGAGGTAATACCTGCGCATGGCGTCCTTGTGCCCCTTGCCCCAGCGCGGAGTTCCGGGCGGAAGGAAACCTGTAAACTGTATCGGGAGTCTGATGAACTCGTTGCAGAGCATCGCTCCGCCCCGCAGCCCCTTGTTTCCGTGATTGTAATCGCAGATCGCTATTCCGGCTCCGGGCCCGAGGTCGTCGTAGGTCTGCTCCTCGAAGTAACCGATGGCGCCGGTGTAGGAGTGCCCCTGCAAGTTTCTGCCGACCCAGTCGTAACGGTTGCCGAGCCCGTTGGGATGGAGCCTGCTTCTCGAGTTGAGCAGCAGGCGGGCGGATTCGACTGCGCCGCCTGAAACGATCACCAGATCGGCCGGCTGCTCCTGCAATCTGTCGTTTTCGTCGAAATACGAGACTCCACGCGCGCGGCCTCTGTCGTCGAGCAATATCTCCTTTGTGATGCAGCCGGTGCGAAGCTCGCAGTTGCCCGTCCCGAGAGCCTTCGGGATGACGGTGTTCTGGGTCCCGCCCTTGGCATCCACCTCGCAGATGAAGCCGACGCACCACCTGCAGCGCATGCAGGGCGCCCGCCCGCCGTAAGGTATGCTGTTCCGAAGCATCGGGATGTTGAACGGATGGAGTCCCAGTCGCACGGCCGCGGCTTTGAGGATGATCTCTTCCCTCGTGGGCGGCAGCGGCGGCATCGGCATCGGCCGGTTTCGAGCCCCTTTGAACGGATTGCCTGTATCGTCGCCGGAGACACCGATCTCCCATTCTGCTTTCTCGTAGAATTGTTCCAGATCGTCGTAACTGATCGGCCAGTCCTCGAGAGTACTCCCTTCGAGCGCGCCGTATTCAGATCGCATCCGGAAGTCAGTCGGATGGAAACGCCAGGCCATTGCGCCGTAGGTTGCCGTCCCTCCGCCGACACAGGCCGCGTTGTTGCTGTAACCGCCCTGACTGGGTTTGACGACCCGTTCGCGTCCCTGGCGATCCACGACCACGCGCGGATTGCCTTCTTCCGCCGGGCCGGTGTTGTTGCCAAGTAACGAGGTCCGCTGATTGCGAAGATCGTCCTTGCGGCAGTCATTGGCCGTGTACCATCTGCCGCGCTCGAGCAGGACCACGCTCAAACCATGGACGGCCAGTTCTTTGGCGACGATTCCACCGGCAGCTCCCGCTCCGATCACCACGGCATTGACCTTATTCATGTCGGGCCTCCGGCTGTGAAGTCGTACTGATCCCTGCCCCGGCTCGGCGAGATAGGCACTCCCAGCATCTGCCAGCTGATCCAGTCGTGATTGCCTCCGTGGCGCGGCGACCCGTAGAAGCCCTGTATCGTGTGCGCGATCGCCAGACTGAAGAACGGACCTAGCTGCTTGTCCTTCTCGATCGACCTCAGAAGCGCGTCCTGTTTAGTTACCTCAAGTAACTCGAAGCGGCCGCCCGCCCTCCGGTTGAGCTCCGCAATCCCCTCACGATACGCCTGCTGATGTTCGCTGAAATGTCCCGTCAACTGGCGGTCGATGTATCTCACGACGCCGGCCCATGCCGCGCCCGGATATTCGTCGGCTGGTATGATCCGATCGCAGAGCGCCGTCAGCGTCCGCGCCTCGTCCAGGCTCAGAAACCTCCACGGACTGAGCGGCGCTCGACTGCACGCCGAACCTCCCGCCGTCGCTGCCAGCGCGGCCACAAGAAAATGCCGACGGCTCGGACCGAATGTTCTGTTTTCCTTCATCACGGTATAATCCCGCAGACAGGTGCGCCAATTTACTCAAAATCAACTAAAATCCTGACGATGATCCGGTTTTCGATTAAACAGGCAATTAAGATGCCATCCCTTCAAGTCAGATTCACCAACAGAAAGAGAGAGACCATCTTGGAAGCTAAAAAATACCTGCTCGTATTGACCATCATCGTAGTGGCGCTGCTCGCATTCAACGGACTGGGTCAGAGCGCCAGAACATCCAGGAAGACATGGGAATACAAAGTCCTCAATACCTGGCAGATCAGTGAGAAGGATCTCAACAGGCTGGGCTCCGAAGGGTGGGAGTTCGTCAAGTTCGACAGCGGAGCGCGCGCAGGCAATCCGAATGTCACCCCGCATTACCTTTTCAAGCGTGAAAAATAGAGCAGCCAGACTGCTTCATCCGATGAAAAAACATACGCTT
>CALBSU010000611.1 GCA_937967285.1 uncultured Acidobacteriota bacterium | reverse complement strand
GGCGCCAAATCCGGGATTCACTTTTGTCCGGCGATTACAGGGTGATCAACGCAGCTTGAGCAGTTTCTCGGCTGCGGCCTGGAGCGTCTCATCGCGCTTGCAGTAGCAGAATCTGACCTGTTTCGCGCCGAGTTCGGGATGGCGGTAGAAGCTGCTTCCGGGGACGACGGCGACGCCGATATCCCTGACCAGGTGTTTTGTGAATTCGACGTCGTTGGGGAATCCGAATTCAGAGATATCGGTCATGATGTAGTAAGCGCCGTCGGGCTTGAAGCATTTGAAGCCGGACTCTTCGAGGACTCCGAGGAGGAAGTCGCGACGCGAGCGGTAATCGGTCTGTAGCTTCTCGTAATATGTCGGCGGGAGGTTGAGGGCGTAGACGCCGGCCTCCTGCAGCGGAGCGGCCGCGCCGACGGTCAGGAAGTCGTGGACCTGCCGGATGCCGTTGATCAGGTCGGGCGAGGCGATGGCGTAACCCACCCGCCAGCCTGTGACCGAATAGGTTTTGGACATTCCGTTGATGGTCACGGTCCGGTCTCGCATTCCGTCGAGCGTGGCCATGGCGATGTGGCGCAGGTCGCGTGACGGATCGGGGTACCAGATGTGCTCGTAGATCTCGTCGGTCAGCGCCAGCACGTCGTGCTCGATGCAGAGGTCGGCGATCAGTCGGAGTTCGTCGTACGTGAACATCTTGCCCGTCGGATTGTGGGGGGTATTAATAATGATGGCCCGCGTTCGTTCATTGAAGGCGGCGCGCAGTTCGTCGGGATCGAAGCTCCAGTCGGGCGGGTGGAGCGTGACGTAGCGGGTGACGGCATCGGAGAGTATCGCGTCGGGGCCGTAGTTTTCATAGAACGGTTCGAAGACGATCACCTCGTCGCCGGGGTCGATGACGGCAAGCATGGTGGCGATCATCGCTTCGGTCGAGCCGCAGGTGACGACGACCTCCCGGTCGGGATCGATCTCCAGTCCGAGATGCCAGCGCGTCTTCGAGGCGATCGCATCTCGCAGCCTCTTGGCGCCCCAGGTGACGGCATACTGGTTGATGTCGGCATTGATGGCGTCGATCGCCGCCTGCTTGATATCGGCCGGGGCGGGGAAATCGGGAAATCCCTGTGAGAGGTTGACCGCGCCGTGGAGCGTCGCCTGCCGGCTCATCTCGCGGATGACCGATTCGGTGAAGCTCGATGCCTTGCGCGATATGCGATTCCTCATCGTCGGCCTTTATGGTCTGAGGCGGGTCACTACACGGGTTCCGGCGCCGCGCTTGATCGTGCGCTTGACGAACTGCTCGACATCCGGCCGGACCAGCCATTTCGCTCCGTCCTGCTCGATGACCCGCAACGCGCCCTGTGAAACCGCCAGTTCGATCGTCGCAACCGGAATGTCGTATTCCCGTGCCGCGCCCTTGAAACTCATCAGATCCCTGCTGTCGTATACGCTCATATTATTTCGCTCCGTTGATTGATCAAGTTGCAAATGATAGTGAGCTGAGCGAAAAGTGTCAAAGTAAAAACGGCGAAGAGAGACACTGTGTGGTCGGTGATTAAATATGAAGATAATGATAATCGGGCTTTTAATCGCGATCTCACTGCCGGGTGCATATCAGGCTCAGACGGCCGAGCAGAAACATATCGTTTCGGTCGTGCGGATCTGGGACCGCGCCCCGCACAATGCCTTTACGGATCTGGTCGAGTTCAAGGGCAGCCTGTACTGTACCTTTCGTGAAGGATCCGGTCACGTTCCGGGCAGGCAGGGGTATGACGGCACGATCAGGATCATTCGCTCGGATGACGGGATGAACTGGCGGTCGGTCGCGCTGCTCGAGGAGGATTCCGTCGATCTGCGTGATCCGAAGCTGTCGGTCACGCCTGACGGCCGGCTGATGGTGCTGATGGGCGGATCGGTCTATCACGGAGCCGAGCTGAAGGGATACTCGAGCCGCGTCTCATTCTCGGACCGGACGGGGAGCCGATTCTCGAAGCCGATTCCGGTCGAGCTGGATGCGTCGATCAGGACGGGCAGGGACTGGCTGTGGCGGGTCACGTGGAGTGGCGGCAGAGGCTATGGCGTGGTCTATCAGTCCACCGGAGCGGGGCCGGAGACGGTCCTGCGGCTGGTCGTGACCGGGGACGGGAGACGGTACAGGCATCTGACGACGCTCGATGTGCCGGACCGGCCGAACGAGACGACGCTCAGATTCACGTCCGATGGAGAGATGATCGCCTGGGTCAGGCGGGAAGCCGGGAACGGCCGTCTCGGATTCAGCCGTCCGCCGTACAAAGAGTGGAGTTGGGTCGAGCAGTCGATCAGGCTCGGCGGGCCGAACTTCATCCGGCTCGATGACGGCAGACTGATCGGCGCGACGCGCGGCCATCTGCCCGAGAAAAGATCGACCACTATGATCGTCGCTCTCGACAGGGAGGGCGGAACTTCACCGATCGTCACGCTGCCGAGCGGCGGCGATACGAGCTATCCCGGTATGGTGCTTAAGAACGGGAAGCTGCTTGTCTCCTACTATTCGAGTCACGAGGGCAGGACGGCGATCTACCTGGCCGTCATCAGACTGCCCTGAGTGAATCGCTTAATCGGATTGCGGCTTGAAATCCTGACCCGGCATCAATACAATTTCGATGTCCGGTTAACAGGGTACGGTTAAACCGTGGAGTGGTCGATTTTATGGAATGCTCTGATTTCGAAGAACTGATCAGCGATTATCTCGATTGCAGTCTGGCGCGCGACCGGAGGAAGACTTTCTGCGAGCATCTTCTGGCGTGCCGTCCCTGCCACGGGCTGTTCAATGACGTTCGGGAAGCGATCGACTGCTGTCATGATCTGAAAGTCAGTCAGATGCGTGAGATCGCTGTCTTCACCGAAGTCGAGCAGAAGATCATCAACGCGACCACGGTGGGAGAGATGCTCAGCTGCCGGACCCTCGATGCACTCATCTCAGACTATTTCGACGGTGTTTTCGAAGGCTCGAGCGAGATGATCTTCTCCGAGCACTTCGAGGTCTGCGAAGGCTGTCGCAGACTGGTCGAGGGCGTCAGGGAGTCGATCGAGGAGGAGGAGACGCTCGAGGTCCCCGAAGAACTCTACGATCGAATCTTTGCCGCCACGGTCGGCGCCCGACGTTAAACGTTCCGCCCTGATTCATGTTTCGTTTCCGCTATCTAATTCTTACGCTGGCCATCGTATGCCTCTGTGCGTCCGGGATCCGGGCCCAGGATCCGACAAGCACTGAAAAGAAGGTAGAAAATCCGATCGGGAAGGCCGACGAGCAGCGACGCGCGGAGAGGCTGACAGTTCCGCCTCAAGTCACGATCGTCGCTGATATCGCGCCTGAGAAGGCAGGCGAGGTCGTTCTCGAATCGGACCGTCAGGAGGGGCAGGGCGATGTCGTAATTCTGACGGGAAATGTTCAGGTCACGTACAACGACATTCTGGTCATCGCCGACCGCGCTACCTACAACAAGGTGACGGCCGATCTGATTGCGGAAGGCAACGTCTTCTTCCAGCAGCAGGGGCAGATTATGTCCGGGGACCGGGTCGAGTTCAACGCGCGCACGCGTCGCGGCACGGTCTACACTCCGACGGCCTTCACAAACCGGACTCCGGACGGGACAGTCGTCATCGTCGATGCCGAGCGGGCCGACAAGACGGGATACGACAGCTTCACGCTGGAGAAAGCAACCGTCACGGCCTGTCAGGAAGAGGTTCCGAAATGGAGCTTCACGGCCAAACGTGCGAGGATCAGGATCGATCATCGCGCGCAGGTCTACAACGCGCTCTTCCGGATCAAGAACATCCCTCTGCTCTATCTTCCCTACGCTTCGGTCTCGATCAGCAAGAAGGACAGGTCGTCGGGATTTCTGCTGCCCAGTTCAGGATCGTCGAACATCAAGGGGCGGACGCTCCACACGGCCTACTACCAGACGCTGGGCCGGAGCGCCGACGTGCTGCTCCGAACCGATATCTTCAGCAAGCGCGGGCTGGGACTGGGGATCGATTTCAGGGCCCGCCCGGACGAGAAATCGCGAATGGCGTTCGGATCGTTCATCGTCTTCGACCGGCTCTTCGGAGAGGACGGGCCGAACCAGGGCGGAAGCAGTTTCTACGCCGACGGAGTCCAGTACTTCAAGAACGGATTCGTCGCGGTGGCCGATGTCAATATCACGTCGTCGGCGGCCTTCCGGCAGGTCTTCGCGGAGAACATTCAGACGGCCATCTCGCCCGAGGAGCGGTCGATCTTCTACATCAACCGCAACCACGGCAAGTACAGTTTCAACGCCTTCTTCGGTGAGCAGAGCTCGTTCATCGGCAGCGAGATCGTCAAGGTCCGTCAGTTGCCGAGCCTCGAACTGAACCGGCGCAGCTCGCGGTTCGGAGGCGATTCATCGCCGGTCTATCTTTCGTTCACCGCGGCGATGGAGGGCGTCAGGCGACTCGAGACGGCCGGCGATCAGGTCAATCTCAAGACGCCGTCGATCGTCCAGCGTCTGGATGTGGCGCCGCGCTTCACGCTGCCGCTCAGGTCGGTGGCCGGCTTCACTCTGACTCCGAGCGTGGCGGTCCGGAGCACCTGGTACAGCGACAGCCTCGATCCGGTGCAGCGTCAGGCGATCGGCAAGGATCTTTTGAGGAACTACGGCGAACTCAACCTCGATCTGCGTCCTCCGGCTCTGGCGAAGGTCTTCCGCCATCGCGACGGCACTCCGTGGTTCAAGCACATCATCGAACCGTTCGTCGAATACCGGCTGATTCGCGGCATCGACCAGTTCGACCGCACTCTGCCGGTCGATGAGAGGGACGTCATCGCCGAGACCAACGAGGTCTCATACGGCGTCAGCAACAGCTTTCTGGTCCGCCAGGCCGGGGCCGACGGCACGCCGACGCAGGCCCGCGAACTGCTCAACATCACGCTGACGCAGAAATATTTCTTCGATCCGGATTTCGGCGGCGCATTGAGGGAAGGGCAGCGCAACCAGTTCTTCCCGATCAACACGCTGGCCGGCTTCTCTTTCGGCGGTCTCAGGCGGACCGTCTCGCCGCTCAACGTCCGGGCCCGGCTGCGGCCGACTCCGTCGCTCTTCGCGGATGTCCGGCTCAACTACGACACGCGCTTCCACGACATCCGCGATTTCATCGTCGGAGCGGGCATCACGCGCGGGATCTTCTCGGTCAGTCAGTCCTGGTACTACACCCGGCGCATCGCCGTCGACCAGTTCAGGTTCGACCCGTCGACGCTGCCCGGCAACCAGATGGACATCTCCGCTTTCGTCGGCAATCCCGTCAAGGGGCCGTACGGCGGATTCAACGTCAGTTACGACCTGCGCGACCGCCAGTTCAACGGAGTGCCGCGCGACCGCAAGCTGATCAATCTGACCACCTCCGCCGGATGGGCCTGGGACTGCTGCAGCATTAACGTCCAGAGCATCACCTTCAACGCCGGTCTGAGGAATGAAAACCGAATCCTCTTCGCATTCACGCTCAAAGGCATCGGCAGCTTCGGCACCGATACTCTCGGACAACGACGAACAAGGTAAGTAGAAAGTAAAAAGTAGAAAGTAGAAAGTAGGAAGAAAATACGTGATGCCTCCTTTCTA
>CALBSU010000610.1 GCA_937967285.1 uncultured Acidobacteriota bacterium | reverse complement strand
GAGCACGCGCTGGAGTTATTGCGCGGAATGGTCAGGATTCGCCGCTTCGAGGAGAAGTCGGCAGAGATGTACAGCCTCGGAAAGATTCGCGGATTCCTTCATTTATATATCGGCGAGGAGGCGATAGCCGTCGGAGCGATGCGGGCTCTGCGCGCGGACGATGCCATTGTCGCCACGTATCGCGAGCACGGGCACGCGCTGGCCAGGGGCATTTCGATGGGCGCGGTGATGGCCGAGATGTTCGGCAAGGCGAACGGATGCAGTCGCGGCCGCGGCGGTTCGATGCACCTCTTCGATGCGTCGCTCAGGTTTTACGGCGGATACGCGATCGTCGGCGGAGGCCTGCCTCTGGCGGTCGGACTGGCGCTGGCCGACAGGATGCAGCGGCGCGACCGTGTGACGGCCTGTTTCTTCGGCGACGGAGCTGTAGCCGAGGGCGAGTTCCACGAATCGATGAATCTGGCGGCGTTGTGGGAACTGCCGGTGCTCTTTCTGTGCGAGAACAATCTCTACGCGATGGGGACGGCGCTCGAACGACACCAGTCGCAGACCGACATCGCTTTCAAGGCGGGAGCCTATGCCGTCCGGTCCGAAGCGGTCGACGGGATGGATGTCCTGGCGGTCGAGGAATCGGTCCGTCGCGCGTCGGATGAAATCCGGCGCACCGGCAGGCCGTATCTGATCGAATTCCGGACCTATCGTTTCAGGGCCCATTCGATGTACGACGCTGAGCTGTATCGCACGAAGGAAGAGGTCGAGGACTGGAAGACGAGGGACCCGATCCCCGCATTCATCGCGCGGATGAGCGAAGCCGGCATTCTCAGCGAATCGGACATCGGCGGCATCGAATCGGAGGTCGAGGTTGAAGTCGATCGCGCGGTGGCCTTCGCGGAGGAAGGGCCGCTCGAACCGGTCGAGGATCTGCTGCTCGACGTTTACACCGCGGGGAGGTGAGCCGTGATCACGACATATCGCGAAGCGGTCAGAGCAGGGCTCCGCGAGGCGCTGCTCGGCGATCCGAAAGTTTTTCTGATGGGAGAGGATGTCGGCCGATACGGCGGCCCGTACGCCTGCAGCAAAGGGCTGCTCGAGGAGTTCGGGCCGGAGCGGGTACGCGACACTCCGCTGTCGGAATCGACCTTCGTCGGAGCGGGGATCGGCGCGGCGCTCGGCGGCATGCGTCCGATCGTCGAGGTCATGACGGTCAACTTCAGTCTTCTGGCGCTCGATCAGGTGGTCAACAACGCGGCCACGCTGAGGCACATGTCGGGCGGGCAGTTCAGCGTCCCGCTGGTGGTCAGGATGGCGACCGGCGCCGGGCGCCAACTCGCCGCTCAGCATTCGCACACGCTCGAAGGCTGGTACGCGCACATCCCCGGAATCAAGGTTCTGACTCCGGCGACGGTCGACGATGCGCGCCGGATGCTCGGCGCGGCGCTGCGCGAACCGGATCCGGTCTTCATCTTCGAACACGCCATGCTCTATCCGATGGAAGGCGAAACTGACGCAACGGCCGGGCCGGCCGATATCTCGCGGGCCGTCGTCAGGCGGCCGGGCAGAGACATCAGCCTGATCACATACGGCGGATCGCTCGGCAAGGCGCTCGAAGCTGCGGAAGCGCTGTCCGGTCGCGGCGTCGAGGCTGAGGTCCTCGACCTGCGCGTGCTGCGTCCGCTCGATGTCGATTCGATAATTGCGACCGTCTCGAGGACGCATCGCGCCGTGATCATCGACGAATCCTGGCGAACCGGCAGCTTCGCGGCCGAGATCAGCGCGCTGATTATGGAGCGCGCGTTCGATCAGCTCGACTCACCCGTCGAGCGCGTCTGCAGCGAGGAGGTCCCGATGCCGTACCCGAAGCATCTCGAGGACGCCGCTCTGCCGCAGGCCGGCCGGATCGTCGAAGCCGTCGAAAGGATGATCTGAATGGCTGAATTCGTCATGCCATCGCTCGGGGCCGATATGGAGGCCGGAACCCTCATCGCCTGGCTGAAGAAGCCCGGAGAGAAGGTCTCGCGCGGTGAGATCATCGCCGAGATCGACACCGACAAGGGAGTCATCGAAGTCGAATGCTTCACCTCGGGCGTCATCGAAAAACTTCTGGTCGAGCCCGGCGCCGAGGTTCCCGTCGGCACTCTGCTTGCGATCATCCGTGAGGATGGAGAAGCCGTTGCCGCCGAAGCTCCGCCCGCCGCACCACAGCAAGAGCGCATCAAAATCTCTCCGCTGGCGCGAAAGACCGCCGAATCGCTGGGAGTCGATCCGGCCAGGATCGAGGGAACAGGTCCCGGCGGCCGGATAACTCAGGAGGATATCGAACGCGCGGCCGCCGCCAAATCAGCCGCTCCGCCGCCCGATCAGAGCGATCCGGCCGCGCGCATGCGTCAGGCGATCGCCGCTGCCATGGCCAGATCGAAGCGCGAGATCCCGCATTACTACCTCGGCACCTCGATCGATATGACGTCACGACTCGAATGGATGGCGGCTGAAAATCTCAAACGGACCGTCGAGAAACGGCTGATCCACGGCGTTCTGCTGATCGATGCCGTGGCAAAGGCGCTGAAAAAATTTCCGGACTTCAACGGCTGGTGGACCGACGGCCGGTTCGTCCAAAGCCCTGAGATCAACGTCGGAGTGGCGATATCGCTGCGCGGCGGAGGGCTCGTCGCGCCGGCCATTCTCTCGGCCGACAGGTTGAGCGTGGATCAGCTGATGGAGGCATTTCGCGATCTGGTCCAGCGCGCCCGAAGCGGACGCCTGCGAAGCTCCGAGCTGACAGGCCCGACGATCACCGTCACCAGCCTCGGCGAACAGGGCGTCGAATCGGTCTACGGCATCATCTACCCTCCGCAGGTGGCTCTGGTCGGATTCGGCAGGATCGCCGAACGTCCGTGGGCCGTCGACGGCATGCTCGGCGTGCGCAGCGTGATGCAGGCTTCGCTGGCCGCGGACCATCGCGTCACCGACGGCCATCGCGGCGGGCTCTTCCTCGCGGAGATCGCGAGGCTGCTGTCGGAACCCGCCACCCCTTCGACCGATTGACGTTCAATTGCCCGGAGTGATGATTATGGAAAGAGACAGCCTCAGACAACTGGTCATCGCCAAACTGACCGGTATCGCGCCGGAAGTAGATCCGGAATCGATCATCCCGGATCAGGATCTGCGATCACAGATCGATCTGGATTCGATGGACTTTCTCAATTTCGTCATCGCTTTGAGCAGGGAACTCGGCCTGGATATCCCCGAATCGGACTATTCAAAGCTCTCGACGCTCGATTCCTCCGTCGATTATCTGAGCGACAGATTGGCCTCACCCCCTGGTCAGTAAATCGGCTGTCAGATTACCGGCACCGGCCATTGATCCGCGTCAGAACCACTGTCAATGAATCGAGGTCTTCGGCGCTGCCGCGGCGTGCGGCGTTTTCGGCATATCCGAGCAGAGTGCGGAGCGTGGCGTTTGGAGTAATCGTCGCTCCGTTGCCGAGAACCACCGGCGCGGAATCGATGCCGTAACAGCTCAGCTTGCTTCCGAGCGCTCCGGTGTCCGGTCCCGGAGAGGCGAGCAGGCTCAACTGCAGCGCCACGAATTGTTCGTTGAAGCGGTCCTGTGCTGACAGGCCGCCGTCCAATGCCAGCCGCATGGCTCTGGTATTCCCGGTGCTGATGACGGAGTTGAGACCGCCGCCGGCGATCATCACCGATCCCGCCGGCAGCCGGTTGATATTGCGCAGGTAATATTCGGACGATGCCAGACAGATCGTCGAGCATGCGGGTTTCGATGGCCCCGGCTCGACCTGCGTCGGATCCGAAACATACGGAGGCATGACCCAGGATGCGCGATTGGTCAGCGGCGAAGCCTCCTGGGATACATAGTATGGATGCAGCAGCGCCGTATTCGGATTCGACCCGCCGTAAAACTGGACCGTCAGTGTTCCGTTCGTCACATCTGCCGGATAGGGAGCGGTCTTCGCAATCACGCCGTTTTCAAGGCTGCCGATGAATACGCTGCCGCGGCCGATCGGCCCGTTGAAGAGCCTGTCGCCGGTGTATTCCGTCAGCTTGCTCTCATACTGGAAGGCATTGCCGCTCGAGAGTGGCGAGTTCTGCAGGACTTCCACGCGATCCGGTATGCCGTCGGAGTTGAAGTCGTAAACGAACCTCACGCTCACCGTATTGCCCGCCACCGACGGATCCTGCTGCCAGCCCGGAAAGAGCGCCTGATTGGTATAGATCGCGAACCGCGTGACCTGCTGCAGCGGATTGCTCACAAGTTTGCCGCTGAATGTTCCGGTCCACGAACGGATGTCAGCCGCGGGCGGGGGCACGATCGGCGTCTGCGTGATCGGCTGCGGAGCCTGGCTCGTCTGATCTGACCGGGCCGGCACGCGCTCAAGGTTGCCCGCCAGAGCCGACGCATCGACCGGGAACGGCGTCTGTCCCTGCGGAAGCATCCACGTTCCCGGCGCGTTCGACAGCGCGCCGCCGCCGCGCAGATAGAGCCGGTGCGCATCCGGCGCATACGGCGTGATGCGATCGATATTGTCATCGCCGTTCGGTATTCTGCTCGCCATCGTTCCCGCCGGAACCTGCAACGTCATTTTCGCTCCGCTCGTCCTGTCGGTGAACGTCACCGTGATGTCCGCAGCCCCCGGATTGTACGCCGTATAGGTGCGCTGACCATTGTTGTTGAATACCGCATAACTGGTCGTGTCGGCGACAACGCCGTAGTCGATCTGGCCGAGCGAGGCCAGCGTGTAGGACCAGTGTTTGGCATGCGCGTTCGGCGCGCCGGGGAAGAAATTATGCGTCGCGTCGATGCGTCTGAGCGCCGGAGTCATCCCGGTGTCGTTCAGATTCGTCCCGCTTTGCGGCATCTGCGCCTGAATGGCCGCGACGATCGTCTCATAAGGCCCCTGCGGCGCGCCGCCGGAATCAAGCAGATACTGATTCCATGTCTCCTGCAGCCAGCTCTGACTGCGTCCGAAAAAGAGCATGTAAGCAGTCAGCGGAGTCTGCTGAATCGTGTATGCGCCGGCGATGCCGCCGAAGAAGGTGCTGCGGAAAATGCCGAACTGTTTGACGTTGGTGATCAGCGTCGTCTTCCACTGAGAGCCGTCCGGGCCGGTGTAGTGAACCAGCGAGTCCGGCCAGTTGCCGTTGTAAGGCGTCCCGGTCGATGCGGCCAGGTCGGCGTCCGAATTGAACCAGTATTGCTGCGCCGAAAGCTCCTCCTCCGCGAACATGTACACTCCCAGATCGCGCAGGTTGTTGTCTCCCAGGATCTGCCCCAGCTCGATCATCCCGTATGCGAAGTTCATCGCTTCGCTGACCGATTCCTGGTTCTGCCCGTCCTGCCCCGTGCCGTCGGCCCAGTTGTGCCCGTAAAAAGGGCTGAATTCACGCAGAAAGGGATACAGCGTGTCGCTGCGGTCATAGGTCGCAACGTCGCGCCTGATCTGATCGATAAGCGGCATGTAACCGGTCAGCCAGTTTTTGTCGTAGCGTCCGATCGCCGCCGCAGCACGCAGAAAGTAGCTGTAATGGAAGTGATGGTCGTTGAAGTTCTGGATCGAGCCGAAGCCCTGCGGAAATCCGAAGAATGAGTTGTATTGCGGGTTGTACCAGAAAAACTGCGCGGTGTAGACGTCGGCCCATTGCCCGACCATCTCCTTCAAGGTTTGGAGCAGGTAATCGCGGACCTCCGCGGCGACCTGCTGTTTTGTCTTGCCGAAGTCCGCGTCCGTAACTGCAAGCTGCGGCGCGCGCGTCAGTTGCTCGGCGACGTTCAGCATTTCGTACACGCCCGAGATCCCCTGAATGTAGCTGTTGGTCTGGACGTTGACATAGGTGCCGAGATTCCGCGCAAACGAGCCGATGTTGGCGGGGATGTCGTTTCCGTTCTGGTCCTTGCCTCCGGGCAGCACCGGCTCCTCGACGAAGAACCAGGTCTTCATCGTCTGGTAGACGTCATCCGCGGCCGCCTGTCCGCCGACCAGAGGATTCTGCAACGACGAATTCATGCCGACCCCCGGCAGGAAGGGCAGTCCGCCCGGATTGGCCAGTTCGCGAACATGGGATGCGCCCGCGTATCCATAATACTGTCCGATGACGCCGTTCCAGACGTATTGCGGCGCGCCGCTGCCGCCGAGTATGTTCTTCCGGCTGTCGGCGATCATCGCCTTGCGGTGATGCGGAAAGACCAGTTGCAGCGGAGTGTTGCCGGAAAAGCCGTTGATCGGAAATGCCGTCGTCGTCAGTTGCAGCTTGCTGCGGATGACCGCGTTCTTCTCATCGAAGCCGAGGGGCAGCGTCTGCCCGTTGCCGAGCGTCACCGAAGCATCCGAGCCCGTCACCGGCGGATAGTGCAATCGAGTATCCGTGATCCTGACGGTCGCGTATTTGCCCAGATCGTCCTTGGCCGCGATCAGCGCGGACAGGTTGTTCGGATCTATGTTGTGCGGCAGCGCCAGGACCGCGGTACGCGTCGCGGTCGGATTGACGAAGAGTGAGACGGGCGCGCCGTTGGATGACTTCTGTTCCTGCCAGCTTCCCTGATCGGCGTAGATGACGTACGACGCCGTCGACGCGACCGTCGGCAGGCTCATAAACGGCACGTAGACGGTCGAAACAGTGATCCCCAGCACATTGCCGTTGTTGTACCAGACCGAGAGCGCTCCGCCCTCGGCCGGTTTGGGATCGCCCGCCCAGACCTGGAACGCCGCTGTGCCTGCTGTGCGCTCGAACCAGACGAACGGACTGCCGGCCGCCATCGTGATCGTCATTTCACCCGGCGTGTCGGCATACGAAACCACTGTGCCCCAGTCGGAATAACCTCGAACTCTGACGTTCGACCACGGCGCCTGCGTGCGCACCTCGGTGCCCAGGGGATGCACGCCCGCCAGGCCGACCGTGATGATCGGCGACGGTTCGGCCGGATTGCCGAAGCCTCCGTAATTGTTCGACGCATTGAAACTGTCATCGGGAACCGATCTTCCGGTGTTCTGCACCGAGAGCCTGTTCGGACTCCACAGCCGCAAACCCGCCGGATTAGGAGTGGTGCCGAGAATCTGATTGGCCGGTGAATCGCCGTAGTCGATGAAACTCATGCTGAACGGCTCGGCGATGAAGCCCCGTGAACGCCCGGCTTTACCCTCGGCGTCGCTGCGTCCGACAACCCAGCCGACCGTGTGCTGGTCGTTGCTCCATTGCAGGCCGATGCCCGTCCACCAGTCGCTGGTCTGCACCGGCTGCATGCGTGATGTATAGGCGATATCGAACGGCTGGTTTTCGATCTGCTGCGTCAGCGGATTCGGATACTGCCCCGGCAGGCTGTAGGGCAGAAAATTATAGGTGGCTCCTGTGCCCTCTGCGCCCGCCGCCGGTTGCACCTTGCCGGTTCCCTGCGTGGTGCTGACCGGACCCGTGGTGTTGACCTTCGTCTCGCCAGGTTGTTGCGCCAGTCCGGTTGGCGCGACCCCGCCGATTGCAATCACTATCGCCAGCAATTTCGATATCAGCCTTCTCATAACTTCATACCTCTTCAAATCGGTGAATCAGGGAAGATCGGGACAGGATTCGTCCCGATCTTCCGGGTCTCGGTCTGGTGAGAGCGCCCCCTAGCGGCAGCGTCCCTGCGGATCATTGCCGTTGAGTAATTGAAACAGGTTGGCGAGCAGCCTGATCTCCGCTGTTCTGCCGGAGTTTCCGACGGCGCGCGCCAGATCAAACAGCTCTCCGAGCGTCGTCGAGGGGCTGATCGTCGTTTTGCCGCCGATCTGGAACGGCTGGAAATTGACCTTGTAGCAGAGAAGATTGCTCTGCAGCGCCGACTGGTATCCGCCCGGCTGCCCGAGCAGGCTCAGTTGCGACGCCACATACTGCTGATTCAGCCGTTGCAGTTGAGAGACGCCGCCCTGCAGCAGCAAGCGCATCCGAGTCGTGTCGCTTGTGCTCACTCTGGCGTCGATCCCGCCGCCGATGACGCTGACCATGCCTCTCGGCAAACGATCGAAGTTGAGCGCGTAGTACTGCGGCGATTTCATGCATACCTGCGCGATGCAGACCGGCGCCGCGCAGTTCACCTGCAGCGCCTGCGCTGACCGCCCGGTCGCGATCACCTCACCGCCCCGGGTGACTCGGATGAAGAGCTGGTGCGAGCCGCACTCCTTCGGACGGAAGAGGATGTTGACGGACTGCCGTGCGCCCGCGCGCAAACGCCCGATCCGCTCGGCGTCAATCAGGCGGCCGCCCGACGTCGGATCTCCGTCGTAGAAGTAGACCGTCAGGCTGGTCAGATCCTGCGCGCCTCCGCGCAGCATGACGTTGGCCGCTGCGGACTTTCCGAGCTGAACCGAAGCCCCTGAGACTCTGACGCTTTCAACCCCGACCGAATTCGCTTCGGCCCTTGCCGAGGCGGCCGAAGTCTTCGGCAGGATGTGAAAAGCCGACTTGTAAAATCCGATGTTGTTACTGAAGGAGACCTGCGCCGGGTCGGAGTCCGATTGCTTGAGCGGATTGTTCACCATCTGTTCCAGCGCCGCGACGTCCTTGAAGAAGGGCGTCGCCGTGCTCGCGGGAATCCCTGTCAGGCCGTGGCTGGCCACTTCCCGCACCAGGTTGCCGCTCGCGTCCTCCATCCACACGGCGACCCAGAAGACCAGCGCCATGTTCTCGTACGGAGTCGTGTCGAAGCTCTGACTCGCCAGCGCCCAGTTGAGCGGCGTCTGGGGGCCATTGTTGAAGGCCGGAATCGGAGAGAGCGAGGTTTCGCCGATCAGAAAGCTCTTGCCGCCGGGATCGAGAACCGAGATCGAACCGTCATCGTTGAACTGGAGCTTCGCGTCGGCGGGGAAGTTGTTCGTCGTGTTCCACTCCATTCCATAGAAACGAACTTTCACCTTCGTCCCGGCGGGCATCGGAGTGAAACTGTAATTGTAGACGCGCGTCGAGAGCGTCAGTTTGTCGCCGGCTGTCGCCACCTCGAGCTGTGCTCCTCCGCCGCCCGCGACGAAAGGATTTGAGTTCGGCGGGTTGGTCGCGTCGGTGATGAAAAATCCCCGCATGTCATGGAACGGGTCCAGCCACGGGTTGTCCACCACGCGCTCGTTCGGCGTGACGCAGTCCATGCTGGAGTTGTCGATACCGATGCAGTTCGACGGGATGACGCCGTTGCTCGGTTTCAACTGCGCGCCGTAGGACCAGCGGTTGGGATGGTTGACCGCCACATCGGGGAACTGCTTGTAGGGCGATTGCGACCACCAGCCGCCGGCTACTGTCCCGGTCGAGCCGATCGGATCGACCGTGAAGGCCGAACGCAAAGTCCCATAACCCACCAGCAGGTCTTCGGCGGTTGCCGGGAGCGGATCGGTATAGCCGACCGGCTGGACCTTCCCGAAGATGAATGGGCTGAAGAAATACTTGTAAGCGCCGGGGTTGGCGAAGGAGGCCGTCTTGGTGATGGTGATCCCCCGCGCCGAGTTGAATTGCGTGGTCGATTCCGTCAGCGAGTTCGTACCGTTGCTGCCGCCGAAGTTGAGGTCCAGCTTCGTCTGACCCGAACCGCCCTGGCCAAAGAACTTGACGCTGTAATTCCCCTGCACGGAGAGGTCGTTGTTTTCGGTGAACAGTTTCTTGTGATCGATGTTTATTCCGGTCGACCGCCCGTTGGACCAGGTCGTCCTGATTGTCGCGCCCGCATCGTCGGTGGCGAAACTTCCGGTCTCCTCAGTCAGCAGATTGATATCGGGAAGGTACTGCTTCAATTGGGCGAGGCCGGCCGGGTAAGAGAGCAGGTTTCCGAACTCCCAGGGCGGTTGATACCACTCGACCGTATCCGAGGCCAGGCGCTGGATCGACGACTCTTTCGGGGCCGAAAACATCAGCCGCAGAGGCACCTTGTCGCTGTCGGCGCATTGTCCGTTCCTGTCCGACTTGGCCGCCGGGCAGATCCTGCGACCGATCACCGGATAGACATAAAGGTAGTAGGAGGAATCCCTGTACCAGATGACGTCGGAAAGCCCCGTGTTCTGCGAGACATCGAAATCGGAGGAATTGAAATCGCCGTTGATCGTATCCTGGCTCTGTTCGAGATCCTGCTTGGCGGTGAAGGTGTCTTCGATGGTGACGCCGTTTTCCAAATCGCCGGTGAAGGGGTTCGAAGAGCCGAGCGCGACCTTCTGATCGAGCGACTCCTCGCCGGCGAAGGATGAACTGGTGGTCTCGGTGTCGGTGAAAGAAGCGGTCGTGCTGCCGGATTCCTCGTAAACTGAGGTGAA
>CALBSU010000609.1 GCA_937967285.1 uncultured Acidobacteriota bacterium | reverse complement strand
GTCAGCGTGGCGGCGGCGGCGGACTGGACGAGCACGGAGATCCGCGTGCAGCGCGGTCAGCGGATCGTGGTCAGCGCGTCGGGAGAGGTCGATCTGGGCGACGGGCGGAGGGCCCAGCCGCAGGGGATCGACTCGTCGGACAACAGGAAGCTGCTGCCCGGCAAGCCGACCGGTTCGCTGATCGCGGTAGTCGGTGACGACAACGACGATTTCATCTACATCGGGGCCTCGTCCGAGTTCACGGCGCCGCACAACGGGATCCTCTTTCTGAGCGTCAACGAGGGAAATCTGAGAGACAACAACGGAGCCTTCGTGGCCCGCATCAAGGTGCTCAGCAACAGATAGAACGCGTCGGGGGAAATGAATCCACGAAACATAGGTGCGCTGGTCAACATCCTCGGTTTCATCACGGGGGCGGCGCTCTATGCCATGCTGCTGATGATGGTCCTCAGGGCGGGAGAGCCCCAGGGCGGGGATCAGCGGCGGAAGACCGGTCACCGGAGGCTGCTGCTGGCGACGGCGCTCCTCGGGCTGCTCTGGAATCTCGGCGCGCTGATGATCTACGGCGCACAGGACTGGGATCTCGGAGCTCCCTCGCCGTGGTTTACGGCAGCGATCTTCACGGCGCTCGGTTTTCTACCGGCAGTGGTGGTCAATTCGGTTCTCCCGCTGGATGATGGACGCGGAAGGCGGGCCGCGGGATATTTCTTCACGCTCCCGGCGTACGGGCTGAGCGCCCTGGCCGGGGCTTTTCATTTTCTGGCGGCGGGGCAGGGGCATCCCTCGCCGTCGCCCGGAGCGCTGCAGGCGCTCATGCTCGGTTTCGGCGTCCTGACGCTGGGAATCGTTCTCTACACCAGGCGGACTCCGCTCTGGAAGCGGGCATTCGTGGTTGTCGCGCTGGCGGTCTTCGCGGTCTCTGCGCTGCACATCAGCCTGCACGCGGGCAACGACTACCACTGGTTCGTCGAGCTGATCGGCCATCATTCATCGCTCCCGCTGGTCATCGCGATGCTCTATCAGGACTATCGCTTTGCGCTGGCGGACATCTTTCTCAAGCGGGCGCTGGCGCTGATCGTGCTGGTGGCGCTGGCCTTCGGACTCTATGTTTTTCTGGTTGCGCCGCTGCTGCGGGTGAGGGATGCGCGAGGCGACCTCGATCCTCTGGCCGTCGGAGCGCTGCTCGGACTGTGGCTCGGCACCGCGCTCAGCTATCCCTATCTCAGAAGATCGGTCATCTGGTTTGTCGACAGAGTCGTGCTGCGGCGCGAAAACTACCACGACCTGCGCGAGCAGCTCGCCCGGCTGGCGGCCGAGACCGAGAACACGGAAGAGATACTCGATCGCGTCTCGAAGCGGCTGGAGCGGGCGCTGACGGCCTACGGCGTTCGCTGGATGGAGCGTGACGAGGAGGAGAAGGAGCGCGATCTGATTCTGCCGGGCGAACTGGTCCGCGCCGGCGGCCATGAAGCTGACGAGGATGCGGGGAGGTCGGCGGCGCTGGTCGTTATCCCGACCAACGAGCCGCCGCGCTTCGTGCTTCGGATCGGGCAGATGGCCGGGGGGCGCGAACTGCTCTCGGATGATATCGCTTTTCTGGAATCGATAGCCCTGATGCTGGCGCGCCGGATCGATGCCGTCCGTGTGACCCGCGAGCGATGGGAGATGATCCTGCGGCAGGAGGAGATCGGCAAGCTGGCGAGCGAGGCCGAGCTGAGGGCACTTCGCGCGCAGCTCAATCCGCATTTCCTCTTCAATGCGCTGACCACGATCAGCTATCTCATCAAGACCTCTCCGGAACGCGCCCACGAGACGCTGATGCGGCTGACCGGCCTGCTTCGCGCTGTGCTCCGCGAGCCGACGGGCGAGTTCGCCACGCTCGGCGAGGAGATCGACCTGATCGAATCCTATCTGGCCATCGAGCGGGCGCGTTTCGAGGAACGGCTGATGGTCGAGATCGACGTTCCCTCTGAGATCCGGCAGATCCACCTGCCGCCGCTGGTCATCCAGCCGCTGGTCGAGAACGCGATCAAGCACGGCATTGCGCCGCTCAGGTCCGGCGGCCTGGTTCGTGTCGAGGCGAGTCGCGATGGAGACGGCCTGCGGGTTCGAGTCTCGGACACCGGCCGGGGGATGGCCGTTTCGAATGAAGAAAGGCGGGCCGGCGTCGGCCTGACCAACATCGAACAGCGCCTGGCCAGGTATTACGGCCGGGATGCCTCGCTCGATTTCGCGAGCGTTCCCGGCTCGGGAACTACCGTCACTCTGCGGATACCTATTAATAATGGATACGAAGTTGCGCGTGGTCATAGCCGATGACGAGCGGCCGGCGCGTTCGCTGCTCGCTGAGATGCTCGGGACCTTCCCCGCAGTTGAGCTGCTCGGCGAGGCCTCGGACGGCGCCGAGGCGATCGAGCTGATCGAGCGCGAAGAGCCCGATCTGGCTCTGCTCGACCTGCAGATGCCTGAGATCGACGGGCTCGGCGTGGTCCGCATGCTGCGCCGTGACAGGCTGCCGCTCGTCGCATTCGTCACGGCCTACGACGGTTACGCCATCCGCGCCTTCGAGCTCAACGCCGTCGACTACCTTCTCAAACCAGTCGAGCGGTCCCGGCTTGCCGACACGATCGAGCGCGCTCGCGAGCGCATGGCCGCATCCGATTTCCGTGCCCGCGAGGCCAGCAGGATTGACGAGACGCTCGGCCATTACGACGCTCATCGCCCTCCGCAGCCGTATCCTGAGCGGATTCCGGTTCGCCGGCGCGACGATATCCTTCTGCTTCCGGTAGCCGAGATCGCCGCCATCATCGCCGAGGCGGAACTGCTCCATCTGACGACGGCCGACAATCGCCGGTTCACGATCACTCACAGCCTGAAGGACCTCGAGTCGCGCCTCGACCCGGCGGCCTTTATCCGTCTCTCGCGCGGCTCGCTGGCCGCCATCCGTCATATCGACCGGATCAACCCGCTCCCCGGCGGAACCTATCTCGTCACACTCTCCAACGGTCAGGAACTGAATGTCAGCCGCCTCCAGGCGCGGATCCTGCGGGAGAGGATCCTCCGATTGTGATGTTTGAATATATGAAGTTGCCTGTTTTGAATAGTTTCCAGTTGCCAGTTGCCAGTTTCCAGTATTATTTGAAGGGGCGCTGGTTTGCCGGAATTTGATCTTACAAACAGCTCCGGATTTCTAAATCGGAACAAGAAAGATAGGGACACCGGCTCCGTTGGAGCCGGTGTCTCAATGTTGCTTGTTCTGATTTAGGTACCTAATGGAAACTGGCAACTGGAAACTATTCAAAACAGGCAACTATTAAAAACTGGAAACTGCTCCTGCAACTGCCCTAAAATATCGGCTATGGCAACCAAAGGATCGCGCACCGTCTATGCATGTCAGAACTGCGGACACCAGTCGCGCAAGTGG
Source organism: uncultured Acidobacteriota bacterium (assembly GCA_937967285.1). Classification (GTDB taxonomy): domain Bacteria; phylum Acidobacteriota; class Blastocatellia; order RBC074; family RBC074; genus JADJXM01. Next base: position 1,019 of record CALBSU010000609.1, on the reverse strand, counting down.
CTCGGGAAGTGTCCGGACTGCGGCGACTGGAACACCTTCGTCGAGGAGCGGGAGACCGTGACGCCGAAGGGCGGAGGCGGCGCGCTTCAGCGGACGGGGCTCAAGTTGCGCGAGACGAGCCCGGTCCCGTTCGCGGAGATCGAGGCTCAGGACGACTCTCGCGAGGAGACGGGGATCGAGGAGTTCGACCGCGTGCTCGGCGGCGGCATCGTGCCGGGCTCGCTGGTCCTGATCGGAGGCGAGCCGGGAATCGGTAAATCGACATTGCTTTCCCAGGTCGCCGACCGGCTGAGCGCGCTCTACGGCAACGTTCTCTATGTTTCGGGCGAGGAGAGCGAACGTCAGATCAAGCTCCGCGGAGACCGGCTCGGCATCAATCCCGAGGGGCTCTACCTGCTGTCCGAGACGAGCCTCGAACGCATCTTCGACCAGATCAACCGGCTCCAGCCGCGGGCGATCATCATCGATTCGGTTCAGACGATCTTTTCAGAGAAACTCGAGAGCGCGCCGGGCTCCGTCTCGCAGGTCAGGGAGGTTGCCGGACAGTTTCTGCTGCTGGCCAAGAACCTGACGACGCCGGTCTTTCTGATCGGCCACGTGACCAAGGAAGGAATGATTGCCGGCCCGAAGGCGCTCGAGCACATCGTCGATACCGTCCTCTACTTCGAGGGCGAACGCCATCACAACCACCGCATCCTGCGCGCTGCCAAGAACCGCTTCGGCGCGGCCAACGAACTGGGAATCTTCGAGATGACCGGACGCGGCCTGGTCGGCGTTCCCAACCCGTCGGAGATCTTCCTCAACGAACGGCCGATCGGGGCCTCCGGTTCCGCCGTCGTCGCCGCAATGGAGGGAACACGCCCGATGCTGGTCGAGATTCAGGCCCTCGTCAGTTCATCGAAATTCGGGACCGGCCGCCGGACGACCCAGGGCGTCGAGATCAATCGCGTCGCGCTGCTGGTCGCCATGCTCGAAAAACGGCTCGGTTTCCACCTCAGCGGCGACGACATCTTCGTCAA
>CALBSU010000608.1 GCA_937967285.1 uncultured Acidobacteriota bacterium | reverse complement strand
GCGGACGGATCCGATGCGCGAGGCGATCTGCTGGTTTGTCAGCACCAGTTCGAGATGGATGGTCTGTCCCGTCTGACGGCCGCGGATTCTGGCTTCGCCGGCGATCCAGCCGGCGAGGCGCTGGTCGACCTCCTGGAGCGAGAGCGCCTCGACCAGTTCGGCGCATCTTCTGAGCCTGCCGGCGAGCAGCCGGGTGGCGGCGAGGGCGACCTGCGGGTGAGTCAGGCAGATGGTCCTGACGTCGCGTTTTTCGATGAAGAGGAGGACCGAATCCTCCTCAGCCGCCACATTCGACGGATAGGGTTGGTCGTCGAAGGCGGGCAGTTCCGCGATGGTCGTGCCTGCCCGTTCGACGTGAATGACCTGTTCGCGTCCGTCGAGGCCCTCGCGATAGGCGCGGACTGAGCCGGAGGCGATGACGAAGATGCCGGCCGCCTCTTCGCCGGCCAGGAAGAGGACTTCATCCCGGGCGAGCCTGCGTTCGACCGCGATCTCAGCGAGTTCGTCAAGTTGCGTTTCTTCGAGATCCCGAAAGAGCGCGGTTCTGCGGAGGGCCTGTATGCGATCGGTCTTGTTCACGGGCGAAATGATGCCCCGGATAGCCGATCCTTTCAAGTCCTGATGAAGCTGATCGAGATGAAGACGAGGAAGATCAGAGAATAGATGATCTCGAGCACGCCGGCCCGCGTCAGGTTGACTGAAGTCACAGGCCTGATCAGCGCCATAAATGTGCGGGCGAGAACCGGGAGGAATGCCAGCAGGACGAAGACCGGCAGGTGTCTGGTCAGGAGCAGCCCGATCAGGCCGAGCAGCAGGAATGAATGATAGAGCGCGCATCCGAGCTGGATCCGCGGTTTCTGGTCCTGCTTGCGGGGATTGATCGAGACTACGCGCATCCTGACATAGAAGACGCTGCTCGCGAAATAGAGCGCGCTCAATCCCCACAGCCAGAATGCGGTGACGTCGAATCTCCCGGTTGCGGCGTACCAGGCCGCGGGAGCCGTCAGCGTCAGGCCGGCGATCACCAGCAGTTCGTTCGCCAGGATGCGATCCTCGAACTGCGTCGCCTGCCTTCCGTTGAGCGCCAGCAGCAGCACGCCCGCCGCCGCCATTGGAATGAACAGGGTCAGTTCGTAGTAGAAGACCAGCGGGGCGCCGAAGAGCGCTGAGATTCCAAGATAGATCGCCAGCAGTTTCGCCGCCCTGTCCGCCTCGCGGCCCCGAGTCCGGGCACGCCACCAGATCAGCAGGGACTCTCTGGATATGAAAAATGCCGAGACCGATACCAGGAGCAGCAGAACCGGAAGGTTGATTTTCCCGGCGACCGCCGTCCCGAGAACGAACGGAACGTAGAGCATCGCCCATGCGCCGTGTTCCTTTGGAAGCAGTAATTTTGATCTAAGGCTCATCGTTTTTTGTTAAGGCTGTTCCGCAATCGGAATGGCTTTATTATTCAGAAGAAGCGAGTTAGCCGCCAGGCCCCTTGCGATCAGGTCGGCGCGCTCGGGCTCACCGGTGACGCGATCCAGAGCCGGAAAGAGGATGTTTCTCTCCCGCTGATCGTGGTGCTGGCAGAGGTTTTTAAAGACCGCCTCGTCGTCCAGCAGGGCGATCACTCCGCGCACCGCGTCGGGTGCGTCTTCGAGTTTCCCGGCAGCCACGGAGAATCTGTCGATAAATTCCATCATCCGCCTGTGCTCGCCGGTGAAGAGTTCTGTCGGGCCGCCGGGGATAGCTCCGGCCCGTTCATAGACGGGCAGCAGAACCTCCTCCTCGTATCTCATATGTACGACAAGCTCCGACCGGTATTCGGCCAGCCGGCGCTGCGCTCGATTGAAATCGAGTCCGAGCAGCGCCGCCTGATGCTCGAAAAAGAGTTCGTCGAGAGCCCGATGAACCTCGAGCAGGCGCTGAAACGTCAATTCACTCGTCACATTCATTTCATTCAGATCTAACCACTCGAAAAATTATTCCGCTATGACTTAAGTCACATCCCTGATGTCGGTCATTAACTAGACTTTACCTTCGCGGCAGGCAATCCACAATGTCTGTATCCGGACAACAAAACGATGGAGGGGATTATGAACATCGGACCGACGAACACGGTAGCGGAACTGGCTCTGAACAATCCGGCATCGACGCGGGTTCTCGAGAAATACGGGATCGATTACTGTTGCGGCGGCAGGCGGCCGCTTGGAGAAGCCTGCCGTGAAGCGGGGGTCGATTTCGACACCCTGGTTGGAATGATCGAGGCGGCTCCGGCGGGCGGCGCCGACTGGCGGCAGGAACCTGTCTCGCGTCTGATCGATCACATCCTCGAAACCCATCACGTCTTCACGCGGTCTGAACTTGCGCGGATCACCGGACTGCTCGACAAGGTCTGCAATCGACATGGCGAAAATCATCCCGAACTGCTCAATCTGAGGGAGAGGTTTGAAGTCTTGCGCGGAGATCTGATCCCGCATATGCTCAAGGAAGAGCAGGTTCTTTTCCCGTATCTGAGACAACTCGAGCATGCGGTCGACACCGGCGCCCGTCCGCCGGAACCGTTCTTTATGACGGTCCGGAATCCGGTCAGGATGATGGAACGGGAACACGATACGGCCGGCGATCTGCTGCGGGAACTGAGGGCGCTGACTCACGATTACACTCCCCCGGAGGACGCGTGCATGAGCTATAAAGCTCTGTTCAACGCGCTCAGCGATATCGAGGCCGATCTGCACAGACACATCCACCTTGAGAACAATGTCCTCTTTCCGCGAGCGGTCGAGATGGAGAGCAGCATTAATCCGGACGAACGCACAGTCCCCGGAGGGTCCGGCGGCTGTTTCGGCGTCTGAACCGAACATGAACCTTATGAACAACAGGAAGAGCAGATGAAAAGGAGAGGTCTTGCCCTGGCCATCCCGGGAATGCTGATCGGGATGGCGCTGGGAATAGGTGTTTACACTTTTGTTTACGCGCAGGGGAGTTCGTATCTGGTCAACGATCCTGCATCCTGCGCCAACTGTCACATCATGCGCGACCAGTATGACGGCTGGACGAAATCCAGCCATCACAACGTCGCAACCTGCAACGATTGTCACACGCCTGACGGACTCCTCGCCAAATACGCGACCAAGGCATCGAACGGATTCTGGCACTCCTACGCCTTCACGACGGGAGACTTCCACGAACCGATCAGAATCAAGGCGCGCAACCTCGAGGTGACCGACAGAGCCTGCCGGAAATGCCACGAGGACCTGACCGAGAGCATCGACATCGGACATGGCGGTGATAACGTTTCGTGCCTGCGCTGCCATCGCAGCGTGGGCCACATGCATTGATCACGGAAAAAAGATCAGAGGGGAGAGATTTCTTCATCATGACGGATACACCCAGAGGAAACAGAAGATTCATCTTATTGACGGCGCTGATCGCGACGCTGGCGACCATCGCCGGAGTCGCGCTGCTGGTCAACATCTTCGAGCGGCGGCAGGAAGGGAAGAGCCCGTTCTATCGTGTCGTCGAACTGACCGACGAGATCGAGGA
>CALBSU010000607.1 GCA_937967285.1 uncultured Acidobacteriota bacterium | reverse complement strand
ACCAGCACGTTCTTGAATTCGATCCGGTTTTTGCCGGCGATCGTGAGAGTGAACGGCCCTCCCGCCTTGAGCGGCTTGAGCCTGACCATCCACTTCCCGCCCTGCGCCGTCGCAGTCGCTTTCTGATTCTGAATCTGCACGGTCACGACCTCCCCGTCCTCGGCCCAGCCCCAGATCGGAACTTCAGCCTTCTGCTGCAGTACCATGTTGTCGGAGATCAGGGAGGGAAGACGGACGTCGGCACTGGCGATTGCAGTCAACGCCAGACTGAAGAACAAGAGCGAAATAAGCCGGGATTTGCGGAACATTGATGGATTCCTCCTGTTGTGATTGAAAGTGGTCAGTAGAAAGTAGAAAGGTTGGGCCGAATAATCAAGCCCAACCTTTCTACTTTCTACTTTCTACTTTTTTCTAGAAAAGCAGTTTCAGCGCGAACTGAATCTCACGCGCGGGATAGGTCCCGCGGATGGTTCCGAATGCGCCTCCCGCTATCGCATTGCCCTGCGAATCGCGACGGATATTGTTGGCATTCGTGTCCGGCACCAGGAAGTTGGTTCGATTGAACAGATTGAACGCTTCCATGCGGAACTCGAGCCGTGTCGTCTCGTTCCAGAGCGCGAACGATTTGTGAAGCCCGAGATCGGCCTGGAAGAAGTTCGGACCGCGAACCGTATTGCGACCGGCATTGCCGAAAGGCTGGCTGCGATCGGTCGGGACGGCAACCGAATTGATGTTGAGGTAGTTGTTGGGATCGACGCCGTCATTCGAAGAATACAGATTCGGCTGAATCTGATTCGGTCGATAAGTCAGCGACGAACCGACGACGAACTGAGCCGCCGGACTGTAGGTCAGGTTGGCCGGCAGCCCGCTGGTCATCGTGTTGATCAGCGTCATCCTCCATCCGCCGATAACCCCGTCAACGATGCCGTTGACATCCGTCGCGAAGCGACGTCCTTTTCCGAAGGGCAGATCGTAGACGATGCTGGTCGTGTTGTTGACCGGCTGATCGTAGTTCGACAGCCCTCTGTCATTGGCCAGATTGCGGATATTTCCGCGCGAGTTGTCGCCGAAACTGGCTTCGAGGTGGCCCGCCGCATTATCCATCGCCTTCGACCAGGTGAACGAGTTGAGCAGATAGAGCCCGTCCGAGAAGCGCCGCTCGACCTTGACCTGAAGCGCATGGTAGGTCGCGAATCCGCCGTTGAAGGATGCCTGAATGAACGAGAAACTCGGGAACGGGCGACGATCCTGGAGCGGGGTTCCCGCCGACGGATCGGTCGAATTGTTCGGCCGCGCCTGATTGTAGTCGCCCAGAATGATCAGCTTGTTGCTCCGGTTGCCGACATAAGCGACATCCACCAGCAACTTCCACGGCAGCTCGCGCTGCAGCGTCAGGTGCCAGCTCTGAACATAGGCCGTCCGCGTGTCGCGCGGAGTGAAATTGACCCGCGCCGTCAGCGGATTGAATCTGTCCGACGAAACGAAGCCGTCCGGATACCCCTGCTCCGTCCGCCTGAAGCAGTTCAGGAAGTTGTTGCCGGTGCAGAGCCCCTGCGACGGTTGCTGGGTAATGCTGTTGCCGACGATGTTCGGCCCGTTGAAGGCCAGCAGATTCTCTCCGCCCAGCCGGTTGAAGTGAATGTAGCTGATGCCGTATCCGCCGCGCAGAACAGTTCTGTCCATCACCTGATACGCGAATCCGATACGCGGCGCCCAGTTGTTGCGGTCGGGATCGACCAGCGCGCGATCATAAAGCGATCCGTTGCTCGCCTGGATCAGTGTCCGGGTTTCGGGATCCCAGTTCGCCAGCAGATTGTCCTTCTCCCACTGCGGCGTGGCGAATTCATACCGGACTCCCAGATTGAGCGTCAGCTTCTGATTCACCTTGAAATCGTCCTGCAGATAGGCGAAGTGCATCCGCTGGCGGTAGTTGACGATCACGTTGTTGTTGAGCGAGTACGAACTGCGCGCGCCGAAGAGGAAATCGGCCAGGTTGTAGAGGTTGTTGCTCGACTGGCCGCTCGGACGGCTGAACTGTCCGGTGTAGTTGTCCTGCCCGTACTTCGGGTTGAAGTCGTCGATCTCCGTATTGACCGACTGATACTCATATCCCGTCTTGAGGCTGTGCCGTCCGACGATGAACGAATAGTTGATGCGCGGGTTCCAGACCAGCGGATCCTGAAACTGCGGATTGCTGCTCTGCCGGCCGATCTGAGTATATCCTCCGATGCCCTGCGAGTTGAGGCCGCCCGCGAAGCGCGGATCGTCCGGCAGGCCCGGAAGCCGGTAGTTCGGATCGCCGACTCCGGTCGGCGTCTTGCCCGCCAGCGTCCGCGAGATTCCGAGCCGGAACTCGATCAGCGAGCTGTCCGTCAGATTGTGCGTCACGCCCGATGCCAGCTGCTGGTTGAGCACCCGGACAAATGCATTGGCCGAACTGTAGATCGGCGCGGGAATCGTCGGCGCCTCGAAATTGTTCATCTTGCGCTGACTCAGACGCACAAAGGCTGTCGTCTTCTGACTGAAATTGTGGTCGATCTTCAGATCGCCCTTGTCGTTGTAGAACTGACTGCGCGGCAGGTCCTCGAAGTTGTTCGAGACGAAACCGGTCGCATTGGCGCTGGTGGTCGGCAGGATCAGATCAGCCATGACGCGCTGCGCGAACGGAGTGATCTCGTTGGTCGGAATGACGCCGTTCTGGTAGACGGTTCCCGTGATCGGATTCCGGACCGGAATGCCGAGACGTCCCTGACGCTGATCGAGCGTCGGAACCGTCGCGAAACTGAGCGTCCGCGTGATCCTGCGGAACCCCTCGTAATCCAGGAAGAAGAAGGTCTTGTCCTTGATGATCGGCCCGCCGACCGTCCCGCCGAACTGATTCTGGATCAGAACCGGTTTCTCGCCGCGCGTCGGCTTGAAGAATCCGGTCGCGTTGAGCGCGGTGTTGCGCAGGAAGTTGTACAGCGATCCGTGAATTTCATTGGTTCCGCTGCGGAGCGAGGCGTTGATCACCGCGCCGCCCGCGCGCCCGAACTCAGCGCTGAAATTGTTGGTCTGAACGCGGAACTCCTCGACCGCATCGGGCGAGGCCTGGACGACCTGATTCGAGAAGCCCTGGTTGCTCGTGCCGTATGAATTGTTGTCCACGCCGTCGAGCACGAAATTATTGAGCGAGCTGCGCAGGCCGTTGACGTTGAACGATCCGTCGCGGCCGCCCGAGCCCTGATTGTTGAGCACCGATTTGCGGACTCCGGGCGAGAGCAGCGCGAGATCGGCGTAGGCGCGCCCGTTGAGGGGAAGGTTGACGATCTGCTGCCGGTTGATGATCTGTCCGCGATCGGATGTCTCCGTCTCGAGGAGCTGCAGATTGTCGGCCGAGATGGTGACCGTTTCCGTCACCGCGCCGGCCTTGAGCGCCAGGTCCACGCGCTGTCGCGCATTTACCGTGACCTTGATGTTCTCGGCCAGAGCCTTGGCGAATCCGGGCGCCTCGGCCGAAACGCTGTACTGTCCGATCTTGACGTTGAAGATCTGGTAGTTGCCGTTCTCGTCGGTGATCGCCGTCACCGTGACGCCGGTCGCCGTGTTGCGCAGGGTGACCGTCGCCCTGGCAATCGCCGCTCCCGTGCTGTCGGTGACGGTCCCGAGCACTGTCGCGGTATCGAACTGGGCAAGTGCCGCCGGCGCCAGAGCCAGCATAATCAGGCAGGATATTACTAATTTCATTCCGGATAACCGGAAGATCGAGTGGTGTTTCCGCATGTCTCCTCCGAAGATGGTTTCGCTTGTTGCTGAACTTTGAATTGAAATTCTAGCCGTTCTGTCTCAGGCTTTCGTTATGTCAGGATTAAATAAATGATAAGAACGTCGCGGGATCC
>CALBSU010000606.1 GCA_937967285.1 uncultured Acidobacteriota bacterium | reverse complement strand
GTCAGGATTTACAGGATTGATTCAGGGTTACGAAGTGGCCTTTATGCCCGGAAATTCCCTGTAGCCGACTCAAGATTTTTCAACATAATCCTGTAAATCCTGATAAATCCTGTTAATCCTGTCGAAATAACCCTCCTCAGTAAGCAGAGTAGTTACGTCACGTTTCCAGTTTCCGGTCACTTCCGGAACTGATCGACGGTTCAAGGTTAACAATTTAACAAATTTTTCGGGATTCGTATCTAAACCGTCAACTGGAAACTATTTTCCCTTCTCCGTTATCGAGAAGATGAACGCCTGGCGGCCGATGCTCAGGCGGTCGCCGGTTTTGAGGGCGATCTGGCGGTCGACGCGGGCGCCGTTGACCCAGATGCCGTTTCGGCTCTCGAGATCGACCAGCCTGACCTCGTCTCCGTTTCTGACGATCTCGGCGTGGTATCTGCTGGCCCGTTCGCTGGTCAGGACGATATCGTTGTCCTTGTTGCGACCGAGCCTGGTCGATCGCCGGCGCAGGATATGGATCGCGCTGCCGTCCTCAGCGGTCAGTGTGAAGCGGGGATCGAACGAATTGTCGGTCGGATCCTGAAGCTGTCCGGTCTGATCGAAGACGGTGGAGGGTTCCACATCGCCCGCCGTCTCAGGCTGCTCATCGTGGAGAATGTCGAAGCGCACGAGCTTCGATGTCAGAAATGCTTCAGGGATCGATTGCAGGATCTGAGTCTGCGATTTCTTCTCGTGGATCAGTTCCTGGAACCGGTCGGAGAGCGCGTATCTGATCAGCGTCCGAATCCGCTGGGTGAGATAGGGCTGCTCGGCGATGATCTCGGTCAGGTGGCCGCGGACGTTGCGCACTTCGTGGATCTGTTCGAGAAATGCTCCGATATCCAGTTTCTCGAAGAGTTTGAGCCCGACGCCGAACTTGAGCATCGTACTGACGGCGATGGTCAGCGACTGGCAGGCGATGAGTCCCGCGCGGTCGGCGGTGAACTCCGCGCGGTTGATCCAGTCGCCGAAGATGACGCTGTTGAGCAGCCGGCCGATGACCGGCACGTCCGCGCCGAGCGGCTTGAGCAGCGTCCTCAGCCAGGTGTGCCCCGCCTGGATATGCCCGACTTCGCGGCCGATGAAGAAGAGCAGGTTTTCCGGCTCCATCTGATCGACCAGCGACGAGGTGAGCACGATGATCGGCTTCTGCCACAGGCCGAGCGTGTAGATGTTCATCTCGGAGGAGCGTTTGACATAGACGGCGACAGGCTGGCTCGACAGTCGCTGACAGATCTTGAGCGACAATTCGTGCAGTTCGGGGAACTGGCGCGGTCCCACTCTGACCATCGTTCCGAAGGCCGCGCGCTGTTGCAGCTTGACCGATGTGATGTAGACGCCGAGACCGGCCGCGGTGATGAGCAGCGCCTTGATCGTCGAGGACCAGTCCGAAGGGAAGAAGAAGGTTGCGAGACCGTAGATCGTGGCGATGATCATCATCGTCAGAACCAGAGAGAGCACCTCGCCCTGATAGCGATAATCGCTGAGCCTGATCGCCTGCTCCGAATCTCTGCTGTTCATTCCGGCTGATTCCCCAAACCGCTCAGAGCGATCGATTCTCCGCGCGGTCTTCTTTCTTTTGCCTTTTGTTTTCTTTCTCAACTATCATTCGGGAAAGAATAGTTTATTAATGGCTATCAATAAAGGTCGATAACGGCGGGAGAGCTGATGAAGAGACGATTCCTGGTATTGATGTTCGCGGCGATTACGGCGATTTCCGGGCTAGCGGCGATGCGGTCCGGCGGAGCCGCGCCGCGGCAGCTCGAGATACATTACATCGACGTCGAGGGCGGCGCCGCGACGCTGATCGTGACACCGGCCGGCGAATCCGTGCTGGTCGATGCGGGTTGGCCCGGATTCAACGGACGCGACGCCGAACGGATCCTCAGGGCGATGAAGACTGCGGGGATCGAAGCCATCGATCACCTGATCATCACGCATTATCACACGGACCATTACGGCGGAGTCCCGCAACTGGCCGAGCGCGTGACGATCAGAAACTTCTACGATCACGGCCCGATGAGCGATCTGCCCGAGGACAGGGACTTCGCGCGCAAGTACGAGGCATATACCAGGGTCACGAAGGGGCGCTCGGTAACGCTCAAACCCGGCAGCTCGATCAGTCTGAAACGCGCCGAGGGAACCCCGCCCGTGACGCTGCACTGCCTGGCCGCCAGGCGCGAGGTCGTCAAAGAAGACAGAATGGCGGAGGCCAACACGGGCTGTGCCGCTGCTGAGTTCAAGGAAGACGACCCGTCGGACAATTCCAGAAGCATCGTCTTTCTGCTCCGCTACGGCGGCTTCGACTTTCTCGACACCGGCGACCTGACCTGGAATATCGAATACAAACTGATCTGCCCGCGCAATCTGATCGGCAAGGTGGACCTCTACCAGGTCGGTCATCACGGCATGAACATCAGCAACAATCCGGCCATGCTGCGGAGCATCGATCCGACGGTTGCGATTATGAACAACGGGCCGCGCAAGGGCGGGCATCCCGACACGGTCAAATGGCTGCGCGAACTGCCCGGGCTGAAGGATCTCTATCAGGTCCATCGCAATGTAACGACGTCGGATGAGCAGAACGCCGCGCCTGAGATGATCGCCAACCTCGATGAGAAAGACGATGCCGGCAATATGATCTCCGTCAGTGTCGACGGCAGACAGTTCACCGTGACCAATCATCGCAACTCGTTCAAACGCAGCTATCCGGTAAAATAACGATATGAAAGTACAGCTATTGAAGATCGCGCACGCCCGTTCGGGGGACAAGGGAGACACGGCAAATATCGGGCTCATCGCCCGGAAACCGGAGTTTTATCCCGTGATCGCGGATCAGGTGACCGCTGCACGCGTCAGGGAGCATTTCAAGGGGATCTGCAAAGGCGAGGTCGAGCGCTTCGAGCTGCCGAATCTGATGGCCCTCAATTTTCTGCTGCATCAGAGCCTCGGCGGCGGCGGAACGGTCTCGCTCAAGACCGATCCGCAGGGCAAGACGCTCAGCTCAGCGCTGCTGAGAATGGAAGTCGAAGTGGATGAAGGACTGTTGGGATAATGCTTCCAGCTGCCAGTAGAAAAAATTGGACAGGATTGACAGGATTGATTCAGGGTTATGAAGTGGCCTTTTTGCCCCGAAATTCCCTGTGACGGGCTCGCAATTTTTCAAGATTATCCTGTCAAATCCTGTCCAATTTTCTTTTCCCCTCTGATTTTCAACTGGAAACTACTACTGATTATTTTCGTTCTGCGCCTTGGCCGGTGCCGGGACCATCTCCGAAGACGACGAGGCGATGGCGATAGCATTGCCGCTCGACTGCGGATCCTCCTCATTGAACGGCAGCACATCCGACTGGCCCGGAATGAGCGCGCCGCCCGATTCCTTCGAGAAGACCAGCTTTCCGATCTCCGGCGAATAATCGACGATCAGCAGGTCGCCGAGTCCGACCTGATTGGTGGCGATCAGGTTCGAGAGCGGATAGACGAGGAACCGCTCGATCGCCCGTTTGAGGTGGCGAGCGCCGTATTTGAAATCGATCCCTTCATCGAGCAGAAACTTCTTGGCGGCTTCGGTGCAGTTGAAGACGAATTTGTCGCTGCTGCCGCGCATGATTCTTTCCTGAACCGCGGCCAGTTCGATCTCGAGGATCTGGCGAAGGTGTTCGTCGCGCAGGCTGCGGAAGACGACGACCTTGTCGATGCGGTTCATGAATTCGGGCGAGAACTTGCGCCGCGCGGCTTCGACCGCGGTCCGGTAGATCTTCTGGTCGACCTCGGTATCGATGACGCCGGATTTCGGGGCGAAACCGATGCCGCCCGAGATCAGTTCGCTCATCTCGCGGGCGCCGAGATTCGAGGTCATGATGACGATCGAGCGCGAGAAATCGACCCGGCGGTTGTCGCCGAGCGTGAGCGTCGCCTTGTCGAGAATGCCGAGCAGAAGCTGCCACAGCGCGTCGCTCGCTTTTTCGATCTCGTCGAAGAGGACCAGCGAGAGCTTGATCGTCTCGGTATGCGAACGATCGAGGTTCTCCTGCGTCAGCATCGGAGAGGTCTCGCGATGCCCGAGATATCCCGGAGGCGAACCGATCAGTTTCGCGATCTCATGGGAATGCTGGAACTCCGCGCAGTCGATCTTGGTCACGAGGTTCGGATCGTTGAAGAGAACCTCCGATGCAGCCTCGACGACGCGCGTCTTGCCTGAACCGGTCGGACCGAGAAAGAGCAGCGTGCCGATCGGCCGGCCCGGATGCGCCAGCCCCGCCAGATAGATCTGATACAGCCCCGTAATGCGCCGCACGGCCCGGTCCTGCCCGACGATCAGCGCCGAGAGCTTGTCCTCAAATTCCTGGGCCTGGGGACTCTTCAAGTCAGGATTCAGATACATTCCGGATGAAGCCTGTTTCTGTCCAGAATTTGTCATCTCCATAGTCTCCTTTTTACTGCCTCACTCAATCCAAATCTCCGATTGCTCAAAGCCATCAGTTCAGGCTCTCTCGCACGACGTACTTTTGATGAATCTCCGCTCTGCCCAGTTGTGTTCTCTGATCGTTAACTTTCACCAAGATATTCATGATGCTCCTGTGCCCTGATCGACGTATCATGATTGATAATGGTTTCAAATCCGAACGTTGAATTATTTTCTGCCCATATCCAGTACAGATAAAATCCGGCGAATGTCCAGAAGGCGAAGGAGAGTTGAGAACTTGTCTGAATCATCATACCCAAAGAGGGCGATTGTTTCAATCCGTCTTTTTTTGAACAACGGGGGCGAATTTTCGGACGAGCTGGTCGATTCCGGTGATGGCGCCGCCGACGACGACGGCGTGAGCGCCCGCATCGAGCGCCATTTGAAGCTGCTCCGGCGATGAGACGCCGCCCTCGCAGATGACCGGGATGGATAGTTTTGATGCGAGTTTTTCGACGAGCCCGATCGCGGGGAGCGAGGCTCCGCGGGTTCCGGCGGTGTACCCGCAGAGCGTCGTGGCGACCAGCGCCGCTCCGCAGTCGGCGGCCCGCAAGCCCTCGTCGAAGGTGGCGATATCGGCCATGACGGGCAGTCTCAGATCGTCAGCGATCCGGCGGATGAGCGACGGGACGTCTCCACCGTCAGGGCGCGGCCGGTCGGTCGCATCCACGGCGATGATCTCCGCGCCGGCCGCTGCGACGCCGGAGGCGTCATCGAAGACGGGTGTGATGTAGACATCTGAGCCGGGCCGGACGACCTTGTGAATGCCGATGATCGGGAGGGAGACCAGCGCCCGCGTCGCAGCGATGTGCCCGGGAGAATCGATGCGGACGCCGACTGCTCCGTTCAGTTCGGCGGTCAGGGCCATGCGCGCGATGACGTAAGGATCGTGCAGCGGAGACCCGGCCGGCGCCTGACAGGAGACGATCAGGCCGCCGCGCAGCGATTCGATCAGTGAGCGGTTCGTCATAAATTCATCAATTACAAGTAACTTCTCAGCCAGTGGATGAAGAGTTTTTCGACAGGATTTACAGGATTATTTTGGAGGATTCAATATCACCTGCATGGAATTTTGAGGATAAAAAGTCGCTTCATATCCCTGAAGCAATCCTGTAAATCCTGTCAAATCCTGTCAATCCTGTCTAAAAACATTTCCCCGTCACGATTGCAAAATATATCCAAACAATTCGGGAGTAATCGTTCTGCCTGCCAGCTTGAAGGCGAGCAGCAGCGCGCCGACGTCGGGTCCGAAACGCGGAGGAACAATCCTTGCGCCGGGTACGGCAGCTTCGACCAGGGCGCGGAACCGCTCCATCAGCAGCGCGCTTCTGAAGACTCCTCCGCCGTATGTGACGCGAAGCTCCGCCTGAGGATCATCGAGCCGACCGGCGACAGTGGCGGCCAGTTGCGCCAGATCGTCCGCTGCGCGGTAGATGATAATTCGGGCCTGCTCAGAGCCGGATTCGGCGAGCGATCCGACGCGGGCGGCGAAGCCTGCCAGCGCATCCCGCGAGATGGCTCCGGCGTACACATCCTGGGCGATCGCGCCGATATCCGGCCGGTCAAAAAAGGCTGTCAGTTCAGTGGCCAGCTCGCCGCTGAGACCGCGGTCCCGGTCGGAGAGCGCTGCGGAGAGCGCGTCGCGGGCGATGGCAAAGGCGCTGCCGCGATCGTCGAAGAGGTACCCGTGTCCGCCGACCCTGACGAATCGGCCGTCGATTGCCCTGCCGCAGGCGACCGATCCGGTCCCGGCCAGGACGATGACGCCGGGCTCGCAGGCGAGAGCCCCGGCCAGAGCCGCCGGCGCATCGTGCGCAACCTCCAGATGGTCGGCCTGCAGAATCTCTCGCACGATCTCGATCTTGTCGGCAGGCTCGCCGGTCAAGGCAAGGTGTGCGCTTAGAAATCGGAAGTCGCTGAGACGCCTGACGCAGATGCCTGCTTCCGAGAGCGCCCCGCCGGCGGATCCCGTCACCGCCTCGATCAGCCGCTCCCTGCCGCCCGGCTCGCGCGTGTGGTTCGACGGACCGGCGCTGCCGCGCCCGAGAATACGGCCGCTCTCGTCGGCCACCAGCGCAGCCGTGTGGCTCTGTCCACCGTCAATTCCGAGAAAGAATCTCATCGCCGGAAAGGTTCGCTCCCTTTCGACATTCGCTGGAGCAGATCGTCGTAGAGCAGCGGCGAGAAAGGCAGGCCCGTCGCCTCGCGTGCGAACGCGTGCGCGTGGAGCTCCCGTGTCTTCGGCGAGCGTGCCGGATCGAGGATGTGCGACAACTCATGCGCCGTGGCGACCTCTGAGATCGTCTCGTCCGAAAACCAGTGCAGATCGCTCTCCGGCGCCCAGAGCCTCATCAGACCGGCCAAAGCGGAGATGGTTCCGGTGTTGAGCCTGATCAGAGGAGGCGACATCTCGCATTCGGCGAAGAAGAGGATGCCGGGCGTCTCCCATTCCTCGCGCCGAACGCTGACGCCGTAATCGCGAACGATATCGGTCATCTTCCTGCCGGGATTACGCAGCCTGACGTGAGAGGCGAGCCGCCGGGCATCCCTGCAGAGCGTGGCTATCTCATCCGGCTCGAGATCGCAGAAGGACCTGTAAACGATCTCGTCAGCATCCGAAAAGAGCCTCATCAGGTCCGACAGGACGGTGAAATTCTGTGTCGCTGAGAATCGCTTCATCAATATACCGGCTTCGGCTCGCCCTCGAATCGCCTCGGGCTGATGCCCTGATTGATCCTGAACTCGTCGAAGAAGACCTCTTCGATCAGTTCTCCGTCGAGAATGTGTTTGATATGGTGCGGGAGCATGACGCCTTCGACAGGTCGGTAATCGGAAAACTGCATCTGCAGTTCGTGGCGACGCGGGCGCTGTGAGCGAGACCGCCGCTCTTCACGGGCGCGCTGCCAGGTCATCTGCATGAATCGCCGATCGAAGAAACCTGACGCCTCGACAAGCACGATCGGCTGAACCGCGTCGACGTAGGCTATTGCGAGCGCCTTGGGAGTGCTGTTCAACGGATCGAGCAGCAGGAAGGTCTGAAAATCCTCGGGTCCCTGGACCGAGATCACATCGGCTATCCCGGCGGAGGTTTCGAGCTGCCCCATGAAACTGTACTGGAGCGGAAAGACCTGAATCCCCTTGAGCAGCAGGCCCAGCGAGTTGAGCGTGATCTGCTGCATCGCTCCACGGGCCTGCAACTGCGTCGTCCGCTCGAAATCGTCGACATCGATTACGCGGCTGTCACGATTCGATGAGATCGGCCTCAGCGGCGGGTTTCGCCATGCGCGTTCTCCGTTGACGACCTCGGTGTATGAATAGTTGAAGCCGCGCAGAACCTGCGTCGTGTATTTTCGGCGAAACCTGTCGGGATAGGCCAGATCGAGCTCGATGCTGCCCGAGAGCGTCCGCTCCTTCTCCTCGACGCTCTTCGGAGACCTGACGCTGATGTATTTGATATATCGCTTGATCTTGCCCTTGACCGACAGCGTCTGAACACGATTGATTGAGTCCTCGCCGCCGATCGCCATCCTCGCCCGATCGATCAGAGCCCTCGCCCGTTCAGCGCGGAATGCGGCATCATCAATCGCATAAGCTGAGTAGAAAGTAGAAAGTAGAAAGTAGAAAGGAATTACGAAGGCTCGCAACAAGTTCCCTGCTTTTGGCGCTCTATACTGCATCTCTCCGATCGCTCTTACTTTCTACTTTC